>NZ_KK211379.1:0-42108 GCF_000621965.1 Methanobrevibacter wolinii SH | reverse complement strand
ATTGCAAACACTAATCTAGTAAAATAAGGATTGTGACTTCGATATAATTAATTAAATCAATCATATCAGTTTTATATTGCAAACACTAATCTAGTAAAATAAGGATTGTGACTTTGTACATGATTATCAAAAAAATTTGACAACCACATTGCAAACACGAGTCTAGTAAAATAATGTTTATAACCTTTTTTTAATAATTTATAAATTGTAGTAATCAAAACATTGAAAAAATTTAATTTAATAAAATAAGTGGTTTTAATTAATTTTCTAAAAAAACATTTTTTTAATAAAAAAAGTTAAAATTATTAATATAAAAAATTTAAAATAAAAAAGAGTTTAATTTAATTTAATTTAATTTAAGTTTATGTATCATCTATTTCTGTTATTAGATAATTATATAAATCTTCTTTTATTGGATTATCTAATTTGTATTTAAAGTTTACAATAGGTAATTCTTTACCTTTATCATTTTTTATTGTTGTTTGTTCCCATTTTACTGGTTTTACTTGTCCTATATAATAGAAATCTTTTCCTTCACTATCATGTTTTTTAATAAATAAATGTATTTTCAAGTTCTTATTGTTGATTATTTCTTGTGGTTCTTTACTATCTAATTTAATATTTGATCTTGTTAACCAGCTGAAGATATTTTTTGATTCAAATTCGTCTGCATACTGTGTACTACTTGAGATATCATCTTTCTTTTCATAGGTTACAAATATTGGACAAGTATTATGTTTTATTCTATAACCATATAATGTTGAACTATCATCATGTGGCCAGTTAAGTAGTCTACATACATCTTTTCTTGAATATTTTTCATATAACTTAAGATTACATCCTTCTGTTTGTATATTATATTTATCACTGTATTTTTCTAGTGCATAATCTATTAAATCATTTATATGTTTAATATAGGTATTATGTCTTAGAAATTCATTAAATTCTTTTGTAATATTGTACTTTTTATCTTTAAGATTTGATAAATTTAAAAAGTCTCCTTTATCAAATTCAAAGAATCTAATATTTTCATATTTCTTTTCATCATTAGCTGTAAAGAAATCAAAGTTAAATATATTAAATGAACTTTCTATTGATTTAAAGTCATCTTTTATATTATATTTTAATAGACAATCTTCAAGTTGAGATATTGTAAAGTATTTATTATAAATTAATAGCTTTAATATTAATAGTTCATGTGGTCTTTTACCATTTGCAAATATATCTGTAATAAATTTTAATGATTTAATCTCTTCATCATTTAAGTATTCATCATAGTCTTTTTCTACTTTTTTTAAGAAGTTATAATATGTATTAAAACTATTATGATTAAGTATTAATAATGGATCAAGTTCTCTATTTCTATAGAAGTCAAGAAGATATGGTATTCTTCCAAGTTTAAATTTAAGGTTTTGATATTTCTCTTTAAATAATGAAATCTTTGAGAAATTTGTATTATTAATTGATTCATATATTCTTTTTTTAGATATTTCATCAAAGTTTATTGATGATGATCCAGGTATTGTCTTATTTCCTTCAATAATATATTTTCTTATATTATCTTTATCATAAGTTCTATCTCCAGATAATGCAATTGGTATAAGGAAGTTATTTTTATAGTTTCCAATAAAATCAATTATAACAACATATTCTTTATTTTTATATTTACGTAATCCTCTTCCTAATTGTTGTATAAATATAATTGATGATTGTGTAGGACGAATAAGTAGGATTTGATTTACTTCAGGTATATCTACACCTTCATTAAAAATATCTACAGTAAATATAAATTCTATTTTATCATGATAATTGTCATTTGTTAATCTATTTATTGCTTCTTCTCTTTCTTCTTGTGTATTAGCTCCTGTTAATGATAGTGATGGATATCCTCTTTTTGTAAATTCTTTTGCAAGTTCTTCTGCTTCTTTTTTAGTACTACAAAATCCAAGTGCTTTACGTCTATTACCTGAGTATCCATAATAATTTGATTTTTCAATTAAATAGTTTACTCTATCATTTGATACTAAAAAATTAAAGTCACTTGTATCTTCTCTTGATATACCATTTATTTCAAGATCACTTATACCAAAGTAATGAAATGGACATAGTAAGTCTTCATCAAGTGCATCTTGAAGTCTAATATCAAGTGGAAGATTATAATCAAATAATTCATAAATATTAAAATTATCTGTTCTATCTGGAGATGCACTCATTCCAAGAATAAATTTTGGTTTAAAATAATTTAAAATCTTTAAATAGCTATTTGCTCCTGCTTTATGTACTTCATCAATTACAATATAATCAAAGCTATCTTTTTTAAATCCTCTATATACCTCTTCTTTTGACATTGTTTGTATTGTAGAGAAAAGATAATCTTTATCATATTCTTTAGAGTTTCCAGATAAAAGTCCAAATTTATTATCTTCATTTTTAAATACTTTTTTAAAGGTTTTTATTGCTTGTTTTGCAATTTGTTCTCTGTGAACAAGAAATAGGAATCTTTTAGGTCTAAAGTCATATACTGCAAATGCTGCAGCATATGTTTTTCCAGTACCTGTTGCTGATACAAGTAATGCTTTATCTTCTCCTTTTTTTATTAATTCACGTATGTTTTTAAGGAATTTTTCTTGCATTATATTTGGTTTTATTTCTTCAATATTTTCTTTTTTTATCTCTGTAATTTCTCTATTAAACTTTGTAAAATTTTTATAATGATTATATATTGATTCATATTCATCAATTATATCATCAACATCTTTTGATTTATCCCATAAACTTTTAAATTCATCAATGATGTTATTTAATATTTCACCATTATTTAATGAAGAAAAACCAATATTCCATTCTTTATTTATTGTTAATGCATTCATTGTAAGATTTGAACTTCCTACAATTGCCTGATAAATTGTCCCTTGTTTAAAAATATAACCTTTTGTATGAAAACCTTCAGATTCTTCAGCATATAATTTAACTTCAATATTCTTAAATTCATTAAGTTTTCTTAATGCTTTTGGTTCTGTAAAGTTTAAATAGTCTGTAGTTAAAACCTTACCTTTTATTCCTCTTTCTTCAAGTTCCTTTAAGTCTTGAAGTAGTGGTGTTAAACCACCCATAGTAATAAATGCAACACTTATATAGAATTCATCACATTTTTCTAGTTCTTCTTTTATTGAGTTTAATACTTTTTCTCCCTTTTTATTTATGATAAATTCTGGTTTAAACTCTTCGTATGATTGATATTTTTCATCAATAAATGCAGTCTTTGCACCATCAATAATATTTTTATTATAATCCATTTTATCCTCTTTAAACCCTTAATTATGAATAAAAATTTTTTTAAGTAGATAATTTTATTATTTTAGATATTCAATTATTTTAGTGTTTATTGTTAATTATTATAGTTAAATAATTTTTTTTTAGAATTTTAATATCTTTTCTTAGTTATATGATTTAATAATTCTTTTTAAAAGTTTTAATAGCTCTTATTCTTGTATTAGATGATTTTTTAAAACTTTAGTATTTCTTGTTAATCATGTAATTAGATAATTTTTTTTAAATATTCAATTACTTTAATATCTGCAGGTAACCAATTAACACTATCTAATTCATCTTTATTTAGCCATTTAGCATTCATATGTTCTAAAAGCTCAATATTAGTTTTAGCAGTACATAGGTAACAAGACATATATAAATAAAATTCTGGATATTGATATTCAACATCAATTATAAATTTATCAATCTTAATATCAGCATTTAATTCTTCTTTTATTTCACGAATTAATGCTTCCTTTTTTGTTTCATTTTCTTTTATTTTTCCACCTGGAAATTCCCATTGACCTTTAAATTCACCATAACCTCTTTGTGTTGTAAGTATTTTATTATCTTTTTTAATAATTGCAGCAACTACATGTAATTCTTTCATGAAATCCCCTGGATCTTAATTATTTTATATAAATATATTTTATTATGTTTATTAAAGGTTTTAATGTTTTCTTTATTTATTTTTAAAATTTTTATATATTTATATTATTAATTAAATTCTTGATTTCGGATTTTTACTAAAAAAAGTATTCTCTTAATATTTTCTTATATTTTAAAAGATCAGCTCTTTAATCTTAAAGATCTGGTAAATTACATAGCTTTTAAATAAAATAAGAATTAATTGTTTTTTAAATTAAAAAATTTATCTTAAAGTATAAAGTAAAATTTTAAAAAAATAGTAAAGTTGCTTTTTGCTTTAAATAAAATAAGTATATCTTATTTAGTTTTATTTGATTTTTTTTTTAATTTTAATAAAATAAGTATATCTTATTTAGTTTTAATTATTATTTGTATTGTGTTTTCTAAGTTTTAAATAAACTAAGTTTATTTATAATAAACTTATTTAATAAACTTTAAAGACTTTTTTTATAGAAATTTAAATTTATATATTATTTTTAAGCATTAATAAATTAAAATTTTCTAAATTTTCTGTTTTTTCTAATTTTAATGCTTATTTTATATTATTTAAAATCTAAATAAAAATACAATTTAAATAATTAATTTAAATTTAAGAAATTGTATAAAAATTAAATTTAAATAATCTAAGGGCTTTTAATTATTATATTTAAAAAGTGTATACACATTAAAAAAATGAATACATTTATATACTTTTTTAACATATTATTAATTGTATACAAAAATTAAATTTGTAATACATATTGAATAGGTGATAAATTATGTATAACAATCCAAATTTTAACAAATCAAATTGCAGACACAATAATGAAAATAGAGAAAATATGAATTTTAATGATGATTTTTTATTTAAAGAGCATGGAAGAAGAAATTGCAGACACAACAATAACATAGAATCTAAAGAGCATGGAAGAAGAAATTGTAGATATCAAAAAGACTTTAATAATTCTTTTGATGAAAATGATAAAAAATTTAGATGTCACAGACAATTTAATAATTGTAATAGAATGAACTTTAATGAATTAAGTGATGATGATTTTGAAAATTATTGTCATAGAAGACAAAGATGTTTAAAAAATTAAAAAAGAAATTTTAGAAAATTTTTGACCAAAAAATGAATACTAATATTAAAATTGGTGATAAATTATGTGTAACAACCGAAATTTTAACAACCCAAATTGCAGACACAACTATTCAAATGGACCTAATATGAATTTTAATGATGATTTTTCATTTAAAGGACATAAAAAAGGAAATTGTAGACATAGAGATTTTGATGAAAATGATGAAAGATTTAAATGTCATGGTCCATTTGATGAATTAAGTGATGAAGAATTTAAAAACTTTTGTCATAGAAGACAGAAAATGTTTAGAGAAATGAGAAAAAATGGAGATTTTAGAGGTTTTGGACCAAGATATATGGATGAACCACGTGGAAAAAAACAAAGATTACAACCATTAAGTATTAGAATAAAACCACATACAAAAAAATTCTTAAAAGAAGATTCTGTATTATCTGCAAGAGAAATCTTAGAATTATATGAAGATTTTGCAAGTGGAACTGAAGAATATATTAGTTCTTTAGAAGAAGATAAAAAAGATCTTGAAGATGAACTATCTAAAATACAAGAAAAACTTAAAAGTGCAAAAGCATTTACAGAAAAACTAGAAAATACAGATGAAAACTCTAAAAAAGAAGATAAAGAATAAAAAATATTATCTTCTTTTATTACTCTTTTTTTATAAAAAAATTAAAAATAATTAAAAAGAATTCTTAAAAATAATTTAATAATTATTATTACTATTATTTTCATATTTTAATTGTGTAATTATGAAAATAAATGGTGTTAATATTAATAAATAAGTAAATGCTGAGTTAATAAAGTAATTACCTAAAACAACAATAATTGTTAATAGACTTATTATAAGAAATGTATGTTGATAATACTTTTTTTGACTATTATCCATTGTGTTTTCAAGGAAATTCTTATTATTTGCATAACGTACACATGCAGTAAATAATATTGTAATAATAAATATATTAATTATAAATACACATTCAATAATAAAATATTGACCATATGAACCCATCAGAGATGTAGTAAATGGAATAAATGATAATGATGCAAGATATAGGATATTTAACCATAGATAAATAGTATCCATATTTTTTAATTTAATTACTTCATGATGATATACCCAAAAAGTACTTACTAAAATAAAACTAACAAGAACAGTACCTACTGTAGGTAATGTTGAAACTATAAAATTAAATATGTCTTGTGATGTTTTTATTTGGGTAGTAGGTAATTCAATACCAAAAGCAAGAAGAGTCATAACCATTCCAAAGATTCCATCAGTAAGTGCAAGTAATCTTCCAGGATCTATATTAAGATTTTGACTAAATATGTCTTTAAATCTATCTATTAGTCCATTATTTCTATTAAGAAATTCTATTTGTTTCTGATTATATTTTTCTTTTTTATTTGAATTAAAGTTTTCACTAAGATTATGGTCTATTAGTTTTTGTTTTTCTTTAATTTCATCATATCGATTTTGAGATTCTTGTTTATTTTCTGTTTTTAATTCATTTAGACGTTTTTTAACTTTCTTTCTTGCAAGATTCAATTCATAGATATCTTTATTTAGTTCTTCATCTTCAATATAATCTAGGAAATTATTTGAATTGATTTTATTATTTTTCTTTTCCATATATCTTTCCTCTTTAAAATTAGCTTTATTATATGATTTATTAATAATATAAGTGGCTATAATTTGATTATTATTGGGTGGTTTATTGTGATGTTTAACTGATATATAATTGGTTATAATTTGATTATTATTGGGTGGTTTATTGTGATGTTTAACTGATATATATTTGGATATAAGTTAGTTATTATTATGTGTTTTATTGTATGATTTTTTAATATTAATTAATAATACAATGGATAAAAAGTTAATTGTTATTATGTGGTTTATTATATAATTTTTAACATTAATGTTTATTTTTTTACTGAGATTTATATCTTATATAATTAAGATTTAAAATTATTATAAAAATACAGTTTATATTAAACAGTTTAATCTTATATTAATTGTTTTTTTAATATAGTATATTATTATAATATTATAATTATCTTTAACTTTGTTTAATTTTTATTTTAAATTTATAATATATATTATTAAATTTATATTTTATTTTTAATTATTTTAATAATTTATTAATAAAATTCTTTTATTTATTAATATAATAATTTCTACTAAATTTGATAATTGTTTAATTACATATTTATTTGTACTTATTTTTTTAAGTAAAATTTTTTAATTTTTTATTAATTTTCATACTATTTTTTATAAAAATTGTATATTCGATTAAATCGGAGTTATGATAAAACAAATATTTTAGAATGTCCAAATATTTATATCATACAAGTAGATAATCTTATTTTTATAGATTAAACCTTAATTTCATCTTATTTTAATATAATACTTATTTTATGTAACTATTTAAGTTTTAAAACTATGTATTACTTGAATTTTAAATGAGATTAATTTTAAGTTTTTATATTGATTTTATTGTATTTTTGTCTTATTTTAATTATTTTTAATAGTATTGTGCTATTTTTGGCTAATACAAATAGATTTATGCTTTATTTCTTAATCATAACCTTTATATACAATTTTTTACTTAGATTTATATATGAAATTATTTCTATTAATCCATGAGTTTTAAAAATTATAAATTATTAATAAATTTTTATTATATTATGATGTTTATAAAATTTTCATGAATATAGAGTGTTTGATTTTATAATTTTTTTCTATCTATAATATTATAGATTTTTATTTTTTGATATGATTTTTAAAAGTCTAAGTTATTTAGACATAATTTTAAAATTTGAATAGGAGGCGAAAAATGTCGAAGAAATTTAGATATTTTAGCTTACTTCTAGTTCTTACTGTCATATTATGCATTGGTGCAGTTTCTGCTACTGATGTAGACAATGGAACTGCAGTTAGCATGTCAAATTCTTCGGTTCAAGATTCAGTTCAAAATGTTTATGATAATGAAAGTACAAATTCAATAGATTTAAATACATCTACTATTGGAAGTGCAAATAATTTATCTGCAACTGTTTCAGATGATTATAATAATACTGGGGATGCTTCAAGTAGAAATGTTTCCAGTACAGTAAATAGTACATCAGTTACTAATAATAATAGTAGTTCTACTATAGATAATAATTCAGTAAATACTACTACTAAAGTAAATAATACTTCTAATACTATTAAAGCAAATACAAGTGTAAAACCTACAGTTAATAAAGCTGCAGGTTCTGCAAACTCTAATACTTTTAGTATTAGTCAAATTATTAGTGCTGCTAAAGTTGTTAAAAATTATTATGCAGCTAATGGTAAATTACCTTCTACTGTTACTATTGGTTCAGTTAAAGTTACTTTAGCTCAATTCTTATATTATGAATCTAAAGCTATTAGTCAATTAAACTCTGGTAATAAAGCAAATATTGCTATTATTAGATCTATGGATGAACCTTCTAGCCCAAATATGGGTGATTCAGTAAGTGGTAAATTTACTAAATCCGCATATGTTGATTCAGCTACTAGGACTTATAAATTCATATTAAATTATTTACAAGGTCCTAACTATTCAACAACTACTCTTAAAAGAGTATCTTATAATAGATTAATTGAAGCATTTAGTGTTGCTCTTGATTATTATGGATCTAACAATAAATTACCTGATTATTTAACTCTTAAATATGGTTCTAAAACCACTGCAGGTACAAATCCAGTTAGTTCTGTAAGTATTAATCAAATCATTGCCGCTGCTAAAGTTGTTAAAAATTATTATGCAGCTAATGGTAAATTACCTTCTACTGTTACTATTGGTTCAGTTAAAGTTACTTTAGCTCAATTCTTATATTATGAATCTAAAGCTATTAGTCAATTAAACTCTGGTAATAAAGCAAATATTGCTATTGTCAAAAGTTTAAATGAACCTTCTAGCCCAAATTTAGGTAATGTTAATAGTGGTAATTTAGCTAAATCTGGATATGTTGATTCAGCTACTAGGACTTATAAATTTATATTAAATTATAATCAAGGTCCTAATTATTCAACAACTACTCTTGGAAGAGTTTCATATAATAATTTAATTAGAGCTTTTGCTGATGTACTTGTATCTTATGGTAGTAATAACCGTTTACCTTCTAGTGTAGCAATTAATAACAATGCAAATATTAAAAAAACTACTACTATCACTGTAAACTCTAGTAATGTTTATAAAAATGGTGATAAATATAGTGTTGTTCTTAAAGATGCATCTGGTAAAATCCTTGCTAATCAGAAAGTTCAGTTTAAAATAAGTGGTATTAACACTGTTTATTATGCAACAACTGATGCAAAAGGAGTTGCTAGTTTTGTTATTAATTTAAATTCAGGTAGTTATACTATAACCTCTTCTTTTGGAGGTAATAATAATTATCAAGGATCTTCTAAATCTTCAAAGATTAATGTTCTTGGAAATTCAAGTTCAAAGAATAGTAATACATTTTCAATTTTTGTATTTGGAAGTGATATGAACAATGTAAATTTAGCTACACTTGCTTCAAATCATATAGGTAATATTTTCTTAAACTATTATGCTATTGAAAAATACGGAACTTCTGCAGTAACAAATTTCATTGCAAATGCAAGAAAATATAATATTAATGTATATATTTGGATGCAATGTTTCTATGATGGTAATTGGGTAAACCCTTCAACTTGTGGCCAAGCTTATTGGACTAAAAAAATAAATGAAGCTATATCTTATGCTAAAATAACTGGTGTAACTGGTATTGCTTTAGATTATTTAAGATTTGGAGGAAATGCTTATAATTATGCTAATGGAACATCTTCTATTACATTATTTACTAAAATGTTAACTAACTCAGTTAAATTAGTTAACCCTAATATTAAAGTTGCTGCAATTATAATGCCAGAGACTACTCAAAATGTTTATTATTATGGTCAAGATTCCAATCAGTTAGGAAAAATTGTGGATATTCTCATGCCTATGGTTTATAAAGGCAACTACAAAGCAAGTAGTTCATGGATTAAATCAACTACTGCTTACTTCAAAGCACATTCAGGCACTGCACAAGTATGGACTGTATTGCAATCATACAAATCTGATGATGATGTCACTAAATTAAGTGCATCTGAATTAAAAACTGATGCTCAAAATGCATTAAATGGTGGTGCTTCTGGTGTCTCATACTTTAGATATGGTTATACAAACTTTATCAACTCTACTACCTTAAATGGTGGTATAAGCAGTATGGAGGGTAATACTTCTGATAATATTACAGGTGTTTACAATACTACAATTATTGGTAAAAATACTACAATAATTGGTGGTACTGGAACTTACTATACAGTTGTATTAAAAGATGAAAATGGTAAAGTTCTTGCAAATAAAAAAGTTAGATTCACAATTCTTGGTGTAAACTATGATGTTGTAACTGACTCTAATGGAATTGCAAAAATTCAAATTAACTTAATAGGAGACAGAACTTATAATATAACTTATATCTTTGCTGGTGAAGAACATTATAATGGCTCTAATGGATCTGCAGTAATTAAAGTTACTAAAACAAATCCAAGTATATCAGCTTCAAATATAACTATGTATTATAGTGATGGATCTAAATTTGTTATTGTATTAAAAGATTTCAAAGGTAATGCTTTAGCTAATAAAGAAGTTTATCTTAAAATTGGTAATTCTATTTACAAATTAGTTACAGACAGTAATGGTAAAGCACAATATGTAATTAATTTAACTCCTGGAACTTATACTGTAAGTTTTAACTTTAATGGTGATAACTACCGTTATAGTTCTAATTCAACTGGAAAAATAGTAGTTAAAAAATTATCTTATGTTATAAAAGCAAATGACCTTACAACTACCAGTAAAACTGGATACTATAATATTAGTGTATATGATAATCTTGGTAAAAAAATTGTAAATCAATATGTTAATATTACTATTGCAGGAAAACTTTATACAGTTAAAACTGATTCAAATGGTAATGCTAAAGTTGCATACAGTTTAAACCAAGGAACATATACTGTTAATGTAAGCATTGTTGGAAATAACATATATAATGGTAATTCAATTAGTAAAAAAATTACTATTAATAATAAACCAGCTACATATTTAACTATTAATCAGATTATCAATGCTGCAAAAACAGTTAAAGCATATTATGCAGCTCATGGTTCTCTTCCATCAACTGTTACTATTGGTTCAACTAAAGTTACTATAGCTCAATACTTATATTATGCATCTAGAGCTATTGCACAAATTAATACAAATAATATGGCTAATGTACCTATTATTTCTTCAGTTGATTCAGCAAGTAATCCTAATTTGGGAGATACAATTAGTGGTAATTTAAATAAATCAGGATATGTTGATTCAGCAAGTAGGACTTATAAATTTATATTAAATTATATGCAAGCTCCTAACTACTCAACAACTACACTTAATAGAGTATCATTTAATACTCTTACTGAAGCATTTAGTGTTGCTCTTGATTACTATCTTTCAAATAAAAAATTACCAGATTATCTTACTGTAATATCAGGTAAACAAACTACTGCTCATAGTAATGGTAATACTAATACTACAGGTAAAACCATAACAATTAACCAGGTTATTAGTGCTGCAAAAGTAGTTAAAGAATATTATGCTAAAAATAAAAAATTACCAAGTAGTGTAACTATTGGTTCATATAAATGTACCTTAGCTCAATTCTTATATTATGAGTCTAGAGCTATTGCACAAATTAACACTAACAACTGGAGAGATATTCCAGTTATTGGTTCATTAGATGAACCATCAAGCCCAGATATGGGAGATTCAATTAGTGCTAATTTAAATAAATCAGGATATGTTGACTCTGCAAGTAGGACTTATAAATTCATATTAGAAAATGGACAAGGTCCTAACTATTCCACTACAACTGTTGGAAAAGTTTCATATAATGCTTTAATTGAAGCATTTAGTAGAGTTCTTGCATATTATGGTGAGAATAAACAACTTCCAAGTTATACTGCTATTGATACAACAAGTGATGAGGATACCTCATCTATTACTGCTCTTGCAGTAAGTTTAACTTCTGGTCTTAGTTCAGATTATGATAAGGCTGTTGCTATGTTTAATTGGGTAAGAGATAATGTCGTATATGATTATTATTATAATTCCCAACAAGGTGCAGCTTTAACTTTAACTAAAAGAAGTGGTAATTGTTGTGATCAATCTAACCTTTATGTTGCTATGTGTCGTGCTGTTGGAGTAACTATACGTTATGTTCACGGTTACTGTCAATTTACAGATGGTTGGTATGGTCATGTTTGGACTGAAGTATATGTAAATGGTCAATGGTATTCTGCAGATTGTATTTCTACAAGAAATACATTTGGTTCCATTAATAATTGGAATACAAATACTGCAACAATATATAACAGATATACCAATTTACCATTCTAATTAGATATATAATGGGAATTGATAGATTTTCTATCAATATAAATAGTTTAGAAGTTCTTTTACTTCTAAATTATTTCTTAATTTAATTTTTTTAATATTTTTCATTGTTTTTAATTTATTTTTATTATTTTTCTGTTTTTTCTTGATTTTTACTAATTTTGATGATTTTTTATTATTTCTTACTAATTTTAGTTTATTTTTTTGATTTATTTTCATTATTTACAGATTTTTTTTCATTATTAACTTTTCTTGCTTTTTTATTATTCTTCTTATCTAATTTAAGTTAAATTATTTTTAAAAATTTAAATTTTTAAGTAAAATAGTTTTTTAGTGAATTTTTTCTTTAATTTTGTTTTGTTTAATATTCTAATTTTAGAATTAATTTAATTATATAATTCAAATTTTATGTTAATATTAAAGTGTTTAATATTCTAATTTTAGAATTAATTTAATTATATAATTCAAATTTTTATGTTATTTTTAATGTGTTTAAATATTCTAATTATCTTAATTTTAGAATTAACTTTTAAATCGTGATTTTTTAAGATACAAAAGAAAAGTAAAACACATATATTAATACACTTTCATTCAATAATATAAGGTGGACAAATAGAACCACTCAAAAAAATAATAATAAAAGAAATAGCTATCCTAAAAAATCAACATAAAAAATTAAGAAAGAAATAAAAAAAGTGTAATTAGTTGTTAATTACAGAAAAAGAAACAATATAAAAAAACAATAAAAAAATTAAATCATGTGATTAGGACTCCATCCTTAGTATATATACGCCCCATAGAAGGTAGATCTGGTGCCGGTTGAATATAATCCCCAACAGAACAATCTTCATCAAAAACAGTAATCTCAAGTAAAGCAATATATTCAATATAACGCTCCCCATTATAAGATTTTTTTCTTTGATAATCAGAAGTGAAAATATATTTAATATATTCCCTAATGTCTTCATCTTCTTCATCATCAGATTCTTCAATTTCATATCTATTATAACCTCCTTCAACTTCAATGGATAAAAATTCAGGAGGTAAATCTAATGAAAGATTGAATCTTTTAAGCACTTCACTAACAGTTTCCATAACCATTAACCTCATTATGTCCTTAGTGTTATTATATATATTAAATTTAAATATATATTTTAATTATAGAATTAATGTTTAAATTTTTTAAGATTTTCATAATTTTTGAATTAACTTTTAAATTATGATTTTAAATTATTAAATTTTTATAAAAAATACTCTTAAAAGAATTTAATATTTAATTAATTTTCTTAAATTTTCTAAAGTTTTTATATTAATTTTTTAGTATTATTTTAGGTATTTTTTTCTTGAAAATAAAAATTTAAGAACTTTTTTCAAAATTGTCTTAATTATTTTTATTTTTTCTATTAACCTTGATTTTTTATTTAATTTGCTATTATAAAGTTTATTTACTCTTATTTTTTATTGCTATTATTTAACTATTTTTAGTTTATTTATAAACTAATAAGAATTTTTAGTTTAAGCCTATACTTTAATTTTAAAAATTATTTTTATATACCTTTTATTATCTCTTTTTATTTCATGTTTAAATAGTAAATTGGTTATTTTATTTATTTCTATTAATATTATACCTTTTATAGTCTATTGTATTGATTTAGAGCCTTATTTGTTTAAAAAAAGATTTATATATGATTTATGTTATAAGATTATATTGTAGTAAAAAATATTCATCATGAAAAATTAATATCTTTAATATTTTTTTAATAAATTATTTTTAGATGATGATTTTAAATTTCTAGAAATTTTTTATTTAAATAATTATAATTAATATCTAATTTTTAATGATTGTATGAAATATTTTTTAGAAAAATTTTTTATATTAAAAAATTATTAGGAGGAAAAAATGTCGAAGAAATTTAGATATTTTAGCTTGTTAATGATTTTTATTGTTTTTATTAGTATTGGTGCTTTAAGCGCTGCTGATGTTAATAATAATTCATCACAAGTAATATCAAGTTCTTCTGTTCAGACTAATGTAAATAATACAGTTTCAGATGTAAATACAACAACTACAGTTAGTAATTCAAGTTCTGTACTTGGACAGTCTGATATGAGTAATTCAACTACAGTTAGTAATTCAAGTTCTGTACTTGAACAATCTGTAAATACAAATAGTAATGATACTAAAGATTCTGTTAATAAAACTACATTGAATAATCAAACTAAAGTAAATTCTTTAGTTAATAGTAGTGTTTCTATTAAATCTAGTTCAACATTATTAAAAGCTACTAGTACACCTACTAGCTTCAGTATTTCACAGATTGTTAGTGCTGCTAAGACTGTTAGGGCTTATTATGCTGCTAATGGTAAATTACCTAGTACTGTTACTATTGGTTCTGTTAAGGTTTGTTTATCTCAGTTCTTGTATTATGAGTCTAGAGCTATCTCACAATTAAATTCTGGTAATACTGCTAATATTGCTATTGTTAGATCTTTAAGTGAACCTTCAAGTCCAAATAGAGGAGATTCTGTTAATGGTAGGTTAACTAAATCTGCTTATGTTGATTCTGCTACTAGGACTTATAAGTTTATTTTAAATTATAATCAGGGTCCTAATTATTCAACTACTACTGTTGGAAGAGTTTCATATAATAGATTAATTGAGGCTTTTAGTGCTGTTCTTGATTATTATGGAACAAATAAACAGTTACCAAGTTATGTGACTGTTAAATACAATTCCAAAACAACTACACCTACAAGTTCTACTACTGTAAGCTCATTTACTGTTAATCAAATAGTTACTGCTGCTAGAACTGTTAGGGCTTATTATGCTGCTAATGGTAAATTACCTAGTACTGTTACTATTGGTTCTGTGAAAGTTAGTTTATCTCAATTCTTATATTATGAGTCTAGAGCTATCTCACAATTAAATTCTGGTAATACTGCTAATATTGCTATTGTTAGATCTTTAAGTGAACCTTCAAGTCCAAATTCTGGTGACTCTGTTAATGGTAGGTTAACTAAATCTGCTTATGTTGATTCTGCTACTAGGACTTATAAGTTTATTTTAAATTATAATCAAGGTCCTAATTATTCAACAACTACTGTTGGAAGAGTTTCATATAATAGATTAATTGAGGTTTTTAGTGTTGTTCTTGATTATTATGGAACAAATAAACAGTTACCAAGTTATGTGACTGTTAAATACAATTCCAAAACAACTACACCTGGAAATATAATTTCAGATAATAATAAAACTAATAATACTAACTCTAGCTCAGGTAATAAAACCAATAGCACTGTAAATAATAAGGAATTTACTATTGATCAAATTGTTTCAGCTGCAAAAACAGTTAAAGCATATTATGATTTAAATGGTAAATTACCTAGTACTGTTACTATTGGTTCAGTAAAACTTAGTTTATCTCAGTTTTTATATTACCAATCTAAAGCAATATCCCAATTAAATTCTGGTAATACTGCAAATATTCCAATTATTAGTAAAACATTTAATGAACCTTCAAGTCCAAATTCTGGTGACTCTATTAGTGGTAAATTAGCAAAATCTGCTTATGTTGATTCTGCTACTAGGACTTATAAGTTTATTTTAAATTATAATCAAGGTCCTAATTATTCAACAACTACTCTTGGTAGAGTTTCTTATAACAAGTTAATAGAGACTTTCTGTGAGGTTCTTGTTTATTATGGAAATAATAAAGCATTACCTACTTCAGTACCTGTTAAAACTACTAGAGTAGGAAACTATACTTATATGGTAGTTCCATCATCTAGTAAATATTTAAGTGGTAATGTTTTTGCAATAACATTAAAAGATTCTTGGGATAATATAGTTGCAAATCAAAAAATTAGTTTTAAAATAAATGGTATTGTTTACACAAATACCACAAATTCAAAAGGAATTGCATATTTTGTTATTCCAGAATTAAATGGTAATTATGCTATAAACTATTATTATACTAATAGTAATAGTAGATTATCTTCAAGTGGTTCAAAAACAATATCAATAGTTAATAATATTACAAGTCTTATAGGTACTAACTTAACTACTACTAACTATTCCAATGTTAAATATTCAGTTACTTTAAAAGACTGTTATGGAAATGCTATTGCAAACCAAGTAATTAACTTTAAAATAACTGGAATTTCAAGTATTTATACTGCAAAAACTAATTCAAATGGTATTGCAAGTATAGTTATTAATTTACCTACTGGAACTTATACTGTAACATACTCATTTGCAGGAAATAGTAATTATCCTAAATCAAATGGAATGTCTACCATTATTGTAAAAAATAAGATTTCAAGTATTTCAATTGATTCACTTATAGATTCTGCTAATTGGGTTAAAAATCAATACAGTATAATCTCAAATGGTACTAAATATACATTTAATAAATATGGTGTTTCTTCTGATGGTAAATATATCATGGCTATTGGTAGACCATCAGCATCTGGTGAATTAAGTAAATATGGTTATACTTTCTATAGAAGTGTATTTTATAGAGTATGTCCTATATGTGGAAGTACAAATTTATTCTGGAGTATCTTCTGGGCAGGTAATGAATATGATAATTATGGAACATTCCCTGCTACTGGTAATAAAGAAGGTGGTTCAGCTGAAGGTCATATTTTCTGTGCTGACTGTGATGCAGACTTCTCATGTATAGATGGATTAAATCATGTTTCTGGTTCAACTCTTGCACTTAAAAAATTAGTAGATACTATAAAAGTTACTAAATCACAAGCATATGTTCTTTTAAATGGATCTATGCAAAATGTTGATATTGTATCTTCAGAAGGTAAACTTCCTACAGTAGTAAATATTGAGGGCGCTAGCTTTTCATTATGTCAATATTTCTATTATGTTTGTAGAGCAATATCTCAATTAAGTGTTGGTAATACAAGTGCTATGTCATTTGTTACCTTTGTAGATGAACCATCTAATCCTACTAGTGGAGATAGTATTAGTGGTGCTAGTTTATCTAAAGCAGGTTATGTTGACTCTGCAACTAGGACTTATAAATATATTTTAAATAATTTACAAGGTCCTAATTATTCAACTACCACTGTTGGTAGAATTCCATATGATAATTTAGTTAAATTATTTACTGAAGTTTTAATATACTATGGTAAAAACAATAAATTACCAGATAGTATTACTGTAAATACTTAAATGGTTTAAACAGAAAAAAATAATAATTTAAGAGTTATATCTCTTAAATTCATCTATTTTTTTATTTTTTATTTTCAGATCTTTTTTTAAAGTTTTTATTTTGGGTTTTGTTTTTTAGTTGTTTTTTTTTTTGATATGATTTTTTTAAAGTTTTTATTTTGGGTTTTGTTTTTTAGTTGTTTTTTTTTTTTTGATATGATTTTTTTAAAGTTTTTATTTTGGGTTTTGTTTTTTAGTTGTTTTTTTTTTTGATATGATTTTTTTAAAGTTTTTATTTTGGGTTTTGTTTTTTAGTTGTTTTTTTTTTTGATATGATTTTTTTAAAGTTTTTATTTTGGGTTTTGTTTTTTTATAAGATTTTATTTTTAGATTTTTATTGTGTTGTTTTATTTTTTAATTGTGGTTTTTTTTATAGGAAGTTTTTTTAAGTTTTTATTTTTTTAAAGTTTTTTTTGAGTTGTTCCATTTTTAAGGGGTTGTTTTTTTTTAATATTATTATTTTAAAGTACTATGTTGTCACTATTAATATGAAAATTTAAAATAAAAATTTTTAAAATTTTATTTAATTTTTTTAATATTATCATTTTTTTCTTATTTTTCAAAATATTTAAACTAGAATTTCTATATTAATCTAGAATCTATTTTATAGATTTTTTATAATATTTTTACATGGTTTTTTAATAACTATTTACAAAAATGGAAATTTTTAAATCTTTTTTATAAAAGCTTATATCTAGTCTTAAATTGTAAAATAAAGCTAAATTAATATTTAATTTTTAAATATTGGAATTATTAATAGTTGTTTTAATATATTTTATTTATTAGTAATTGATTTATTTATAAACAAACAATTGTTTTTGTTTTAAATATATGCTTAAATATTTAATTATAAATTTTAATTCATATTTATTATTTCTTTTTATTTGTTGTTTAAATTGTATATTGTTTATTTTATCTATTTATATAGGTATTATGTGTTTTATAGTTTTATCTATTGATTTAATGACTTATTTCTTAAAAAAAAGATTTATATATGATTTATGCTATAATTTATATTGTACTAAAAATATTTTTAATAATCTTTTGTGGATTTATTCTACTATGATTATTATGGGTATTTTTTTTAAAAATTTTTTATGAACAAATTAGGAGGCGAGGAATGTCGAAGAAATTTAGATATTTTAGCTTAATAATGATGCTCATTGTTTTTGTTAGTATTGGTGCAGTATGTGCAGCTGATGTTAATGATTCCAATACATCAACTAATATATCAGATTCTTCGGTTCAAAATGTGACTAATATTGCGGTTCCAAATTCCGTAGATTTAAATAATTCCACAAGTGTTAGTGATTTAAATTCAAGTTCTAACCTTGAATCTGATGATTCTGGGTTAAAAGTTAATTACACTACAAGTATTGATAATACAAAAAATTCAATCACTGAAGATTCTGATATTAAAACTGATGTTCTTAATAAATCATCAGTTAATACTGTAGTGAATAATCAAACTAACAAGAATTCTAACGCAAATACTACAGTTAATAATAATTCTTTAATTAAAAGTACTAATACAACTGTGAATAAGATTTCTAAACTTAAAGTTAGTTCTTTATCTCTTAAAACTACTAGTACTCCTACTAGTTTTAGTATTTCACAGATTGTTAGTGCAGCTAGAACTGTTAGGGCATATTATGCTTTATATGGTAAATTACCTAGTACTGTTACTGTTGGTTCAGTTAATCTTAGTTTATCACAATTCTTATATTATGAATCTAAGGCTATTGATCAATTAAACTCAGGTAGCACCGCTAATATTGCTATCATTAGCAATAATCTTAATGAACCTTCTAGTCCAAATAGGGGAGATTCTGTAAATGGTAATTTATATAAGGCAGGGTATGTTGATTCTGCTACTAGGACTTATAAGTTTATATTAAATTATAATCAAGGTCCTAACTATTCAACAACCACTGTTGGTAGGGTTTCTTATAACAGGTTAATTGAAGCTTTTGCTGCGGTTCTTGATTATTATGGAACAAATAAGCAGTTACCAAGTTATATCAATGTTAAATATAACTCAAAAACAACTACTCCTGCAGATATTAATACTGTAAATTCTTTCAGTATTAATCAGATTATTTCTGCTGCAAAAGTAGTTAGGAATTATTATAAAACTAATGGTAAACTTCCAAGTACTGTTACTGTTGGTTCAGTTAAACTTAGTTTAGCTCAATTCTTATATTATGAATCTGTAGCTATATCTCAGTTAAACTCTGGTAATACAGCAAATATTGCTATTGTTAATAATACTCTTAATGAACCTTCTAGTCCAAATAGGGGAGATTCTGTTAATGGTAATTTAACAAAATCTGGATATGTTGATTCTGCTACTAGGACTTATAAGTTTATATTAAATTATAATCAAGGTCCTAACTATTCAACAACCACTATTGGTAGAGTTTCATATAATAGATTAATTGAAGCATTTAGTGCAGTTCTTGAATATTATGGAACAAATAAACAGTTACCAAATTATGTTTATGTTAAATATAATGCTATAACAAATACTCCTGCAGGTATTAGTTCTAATAGTACTAATTCAAGTACTTCTAATAATACTAAACCAAGTAATAATGCTAATAGTAGTACAAATATTAGTGTAATTAATAAAACTAATGAATTTACTATTAGTCAAATTACTAGTGCTGCAAAAGTTGTTAGAGCATATTATCTTGCAAATGGTAAACTTCCAAGTACTGTTACTGTAGGTTCTACTAAACTTAGTTTAGCTCAATTCTTATATTATGAATCTGTGGCTATATCTCAATTAAACTCTGGTAATACAAAAAATATTGCTATTGTTAATAAAACATTTAATGAACCTTCAAGTCCAAATTCCGGGGACTCTATTAACGGTAATTTAACAAAATCAGCTTATGCTGATTCTGCTACTAGGACTTATAAGTTTATATTAAATTATAATCAGGGTCCTAACTATTCAACTACAACTCTTGGTAGGGTTTCTTATAACAAGTTAATTGAGACTTTTAGTAATGTTCTTGAATATTATGATAGTCATAAAACTTTACCATCAAATGTTTTAGTTAATACTAATTTCACTGGAAATTACACATACTTTGTTGTTTCAAGTAGTGGTACATATGTTAATGGTAGTAAATTTGTTGTAGTCTTAAAAGATGCATTTGATAATACTGTTGCTAATAAAAAAGTCGTTTTTACATTAAACGGTAAAGAGTATACAGGAACTACTGATGCTAAAGGTGTAGTCTATATTACTATTCCAGTATTAAACAATGGAAATTATAATGTTTCATATAAATATACTGATACAAATAATAGATTATCCTCAAGTAATTCTACAACAATTAAAGTTGTTAAAAATGTAACTACTATCAGTGGAAGTGACTTAACTACTACAAACAAGTCTAATGAAAAATTTAGCATTACTTTAAAAGACGCATTTGGTAACCTTATTGCAAACCAAAAAGTTCAATTTAGAATTAGTGGAAGTAATATTGTTTATGAAGCTACAACTAATGCAAAAGGGGTTGCAAGTTTAGCTATAAATTTACCTGCTGGTAACTATACTATAACCTACACATTTGGAGGTAATAGTAATTATCCTAAATCTACAGGTAGTTCTAAAATATTTGTAACTAATGCTGCTGTAAACTCTAATAGTTTTACTATTAATCAAATCATTAGTGCAGCTAAAACCGTAAAAGCATACTATGCTACTAATAAACAATTACCAAGTACTGTTACTGTCGGTTCAGTTAAACTTAGTTTAGCTCAATTCTTATACTATGAATCTAGAGCTATTAGTCAATTAAATGCTGGTGATCTTTCAAATATTGATATTATTAACAATACATTAAATGAACCTTCTAGTCCTAATTCAGGAGATTCAGTAAATAATGATTTAAGTAAAGATGGTTATGTTGATTCAGCTACTAGGACCTATAAGTTTATATTAAATTATAATCAGGGTCCTAACTATTCAACAACCACAATTGGAAGGGTCTCATACAATGCATTAATTGAAGCATTTAGTAGAGTACTTGCAGATTATGGTGATAATAAACAATTACCAAGTTCAATATCCATTGACACTACTAGTTCAAACAGTTATTCCGGTACTGATCATGCAGCAAGTAATTCAGAAATTACTGCTCTTGCATTAAAAATTACTGGAAACCTTACATCAGATTATGATAAGGCTGTTGCTTTATTCAATTGGGTAAGAGATAACATTGAATACAACTATTACTCCAACTCATTACAAGGTGCCGCTTTAACTCTCACAAGAGGAAGTGGAAACTGTTGTGATCAATCAAATCTTTTAGTATCAATGTGTCGTGTCGTGGGACTTACTGTACGTTATGTACATGGATACTGTCACTTCAGTGATGGTTGGTATGGTCATGTTTGGACTGAAATATATGTAAATGGTAACTGGTATAGTGCAGATCCTGTATCTACAAGAAACACCTTTGGTGCAATTAATAATTGGAATACAGAAACTGCAACTTACTTTAACAGGTATACCTACTTACCATTCTAGATATATTAAACACTTAAATTAGGAGTATTTTCTTACTCTTAATTTTTTTAATTATTAAAAATTATCTAAAAGTTTTAATGACTTTTAATATTATATGTTTTTTATTTATTTTATTAAAAATAGATTTGAAATTAATATTTTTTAATATTAAGTTAATATATTGATTTAAACTATTTTAATTCAATTTTACTTTTTTTATTTTTTTATTATTTTATGGGTTTTGCTGTTTTTATATTTTTAATTAAAATCTATTCTTAATTTAATTGCTTATTCCTATTTAATGGTTTTTGTCTTTGTCTTCTGTTTTGGGTTTTGTGTGTTGTTTTTTGTCTTTGTCTTTGTTTTTAGGTTTTATTTTTCTTTATTTTTCTATTTATTCTTTATTTTTTCTTTATTTAATCTATTTTTCCTTTTAAATTGATTTTTTGTTTAATATTTTTATATTTTAAGTTTAATTATGTATTTTTATTTAGCTAGAGTCTAATTTTTATCATTTTATTGTTTTGTTCATTTTTATCATTTTATTAATTTCTAATTTTATCTTTATTTAATTGATTAAAAAAGTTTTTAAATGTTATTAAACAATTTATTTAGGTATTAAATTATAATTTAGTTGATTTTTTAAATTTTATTTTATTAAACTTATGGTTTATTTGATTTTAAATAGTAAAAACTTTTAAATATTAAATAATACATATTATACTCATTAAGTTTTTTTGCTTAATGATAGATGTTTATTCAATATTATCTAATAAAAATAGTATTTTATTTAATAATTTAAAATTTATTTCAATTGTAAAAATATAATATTGTTTTAATTGTCTATATAGTTTACAAGGAGGTGAAAATATGTTAAAAAAGAAATTAATCCTCATAGCAAGTATTATTCTATTATTCTCTCTTTGTTTGCTTAGTGTATCCGCTACAGACAGTATTTTACTCAATGGTACTGATTCATATAGTGATGGTATTCAAAGTTCTAATTTGGATTTAAATAATAATTCAAATATTGCAGATAATTATAATACTAAACTCAATTCTGGAGATGGCTCTCAAATTATATTAAATGATAATGGCAATGGTGGTAGTTTCAGCGACTTACAAAAATTAATTGATTCTAATACTAATGGAACAATAGATTTAGATAGGGATTATAAATATACTGAAAACGACAATCTACCTAATGGCATTACAATTAAGGGTAAAACTTTAGTTATTAATGGTAATGGACATACATTGGATGGATCAAATCTTGCTAGGATATTTAATATAAGTGATTCAAGTTTGGAATTAAATGATTTAAAGTTAATAAATGGTATGAACAATGAATCTGGAACAGCGATATTTGCTAACAATAGTAAATTAAATATTGATGGGTGTAGTTTTAATAACAATACAGTTAATATAAATTTAGTTAACTATACTAAATTCTTATCTGTTAATGGAGGAACTATTCATCTTCTAGATTCTACAGCAAATATTAATAATTCTAATTTCACTAATTCTAATGTTAACTTCAGTGCTGATGATAATTATAAGAATAACGCTGCAGTTAATGGTGGTGGAATTTTTTCTAAAGATTCCAATCTTAATATATCAAATTGTCTCTTTAATGATAATCATTTAATCAGTAATTATACTCACGTAGTGTTTTCAGGATCTGCTATATGTACTGATGGTAATATCAATACAACAATAGTTGATTCAAACTTTACTAATAATAACTGTTCCTATGGGACAATCGACGATGCAAGTGAGAACCTAATTATTAATAATTGTTTGTTTAATAATAATTATGCTAATGATGAAGGATCAGATATCTATTTAGAAAGCAATGTTTACAATACTACAATATCAAATTCTAAATTTATTAATTCACATTCCGAATCCGATGGTGGTTCCATATATACTTATGGAAGTACTGAAGATGGAAGTATGATATTTAATAATTGCAGCTTTATCAATACAAGTAGTGGTGATGATGGTGGAGCAGTATTTATAAATTCTGAAACTATTATCCTAGACTTTAATAACTGCAGTTTTATTAATACTAGCGCTTCTGGAGGTGGTGCAATATGGTATGATGATGGTACTGCATCTAATGTTAATAACTGTACCTTTATTAATTGTACTGCATTAACATATGATGGTGGTGCAATACTTAATAATGGTATTAATGTTAATGTTACAGTCAGATCTTCAAGATTCATTAATTGTACTGCATCTAGACAAGGTGGTGCTATTTCCCACACACCATATGGTTATCATTATTTTACTGTAATTAATTCTACATTCTATAATAATACTGCAGAAGAAGCTGGAGCAATATATATCTCTGATGAGGATCTTGGTAGAATATATAATTCCACATTTGTTAATAACTCTGCACGTTCAGAAGCTGGTGCAATCTCTTGTAATAAACAAGGAGAATATAACTATGGTATCGATATCATAGAAGGCAATATATTCATTAACAACACCGCTCCTAAAGCAGGTGCTATAAGTATATGTGGTGGTAACATTAGTAACTGTGTTATTATAGATAATCCTGATAATGATAACCATGATGTTGTTAGCAATGGTTATTGGGAAAATAGTGTTAATTTGACCTATAACTGGTGGGGTTCTAATAAAAATCCAATTGACAGATATACCAATAATAGTGAAAATGGTATTGTTAATCATAATTGGGTTTTAATGACCTTTGTAAGTAATGAAACAGTTATGTTTGTTGATAATACATATAATTTAACCGCTGGTTTAACCCAATATACTGATGGTAAAAATATTAATGGTTTTAACCAGTATTTACCAATACGTAATGTAAGTTTCACTGCAAAAACTGGTGTGTATGATCCTGAAATCGGGGCTTTGGTAGATAATAAATTAAATACATTATATTCTAAAAGTACTACAAATAACACATTATATGCTACTATTGATTATCAGACTTTAGAGTTACCTATATTTGAAGCAAAAATTTTTATAAATAAAACTCCAAACCTTACTGCTGTTAAATTAGGTGATGAACTTTCATATATTATTGTGGTTAAAAATATTGGTGATTATAATCTTACTAAAGTCTACTTTAAAGAGAATATTCCAGAAAATTTAAGGTTTATTAAGTTTATTGGTGATAATTGGACTATGAATAATAATGTATTTTATTATTCTAATAATTTAGAACCTAATCAAACTGCTAATATAACTTTATACTTTAAAGCAATAAAAGAAGGTAATTTCATTAATACTATAGTTGTTAATACTCATGAGATTAACAATATTGCAATTAATAGTACAGAAGTCCAAGTCATATCAAATGACACCAATAGAACAAACAATACCAATAATACCAATAATACTAATAATACCAATAAAGCAGATAATAATAAGGCAAACAATAACAGTAATATTGGTGATGATTATAATGAAAATAGCTTAAATAAGAATAATGCAGCTATTTTTGTTGAAAATAGTCCTGTTACTGGTATTCCTATAATCGTTTTAATCATTACATTACTCTCTTGTGTATTTATACCTAGAAGAAAAAGCTAAATAATTTACTAATGGTAGATTAGTTTAATTTTAGTATTGTACTGGAAAAAATTAGATAGTTACTAATGATTAGTTAATTGGGTATTGTACTGGAAAGAATTGGTGTAATTGTTTATTATTAAGATTAAATATATATTGGGCATTAGAAAACAATTAAACACTTTTTAATTAGGATTTTTTAATCCTAATTACTTTTTTTTATTTTACTGAAAACTAACTATTTTTAGTATTTTTATATTTAAAAGAAACATGGAATTTTTAAATGGAATTAATGCTTTAAATTTATTTGAAAGTTATTTAGTTTAAAGGAGATTTCATTAATAAAAAGTTTTAAATTATTTGAAATTTAATTATATTATATTTAATAAATTTTGATTAAATTCTTATTATTTTGATTTAATTATCTTTAATTTAATATATTATCTGATGTATAATCATTGTTTAAATTATTATGCCATTATTTAATGTCATACTATCATATTTTAATGTTTATTAAATGATTAAATATATTAAGTGAAATTTTTATTTATTGCATTCCATGATTTTGTATATTAGTTTGATAATCGTTATTTATTGTATCAGATATTGTATTCCATGATTTTGTATATTAGTTTGATAATCGTTATTGTATCAAATAATATATTATGTAAATAATCCATCAATTTAATTAATATAATAAAAGTAATGATTAATTATATTATAATAATCAACTAAACTATAATTTAAATTAATAAATGAGGCATAAATCTTGAGTCATAGAACAAAACGAGTATTATTTTCAACACCTATATGGATGCTACTTGAATTTTTCCTATTGAAATACATTTTCTTATTGTATGGTGGAGTAAATGATTGGTATACATTTTGTATTACAGTAATTCTTGGACTAATGCAAACCGTCCCTATGCTTTTTGAAGAGAAAAAATCAAGGATAATATCCAGATTTATTACAAGAATATTCGGTGTATGGGAATGGTTTATTGTAATGCTTCTAATAAGCACAACTGGAATATACATTATAGATGTATTTATACATATTCCCACTAATGTAATTAGTATAATATATTTAATAATCATTCTAATTGGGGCATATGCATATTATAATGCTCATCATATCGTCTTTAATGATTATATCCTAAAATTAGATAATATCAAAGAGGATATCAATATAGTACATATATCAGATATACACTTTGGTTCAGTAAGACATAAAAAACTTCTTATAAATCTTAGAGATAGGTTAAATGAGATTCCGGATGTGGATATTATAATTGTATCTGGAGATATTGCCGATGGATCATGTATAGTGGAGGAGGATGATTTCATGGCACTTAGTGAGGTTAAAACTCCAATAGTGTTCACCTCAGGAAATCATGATTACTATCCTGGAATAGATAATGTTCACAGGGCATTAAAAAAAGCAGGGGTACATATACTTGAAAATGATTCAGTGCAATATAAGGATTTAAATATCTATGGTTTAAGCTATAGTTTTGGTGATATTGAGTATCCAAGTAGGGAGGAATTGGAAGAATCAATATCTGATGATTTGGTAAATATTTTAGTATTCCATGTACCATATAATTGGGGGGAGTTTTCAAAACTAGGATTTGATATACAGTTATCTGGCCATACACATGGTGGACAGTTTTATCCTATAAAGTGGTTTGGTAATCTGGTGTATAATCATTATAATCTAGGTTTATATAAAGAAACATTAGATGGTAGAAATAAATATTTAAATGTTACTCCTGGTGTAGGTTCTATGGATATTCCAATGAGATGGGGTACACATTCAGAGATAGACATTCTAAAACTCCGAAGGAAATAGTTTTTTCTAATTTTTTTATTTTTATTTTTAATATTATGAAAAAATAAGTAAAAAGATATTTGAAATTTGATAACAATGCATCGAATTTGTGGTAAATGTTTAAAATTATTAAAAAATTATATATGTGATTAATATGACTTTGAAAATCAATAAAGATTTAATAGATTATATAAAAAGTTCTAATTATGATGAAAATATTAAAAATTTTTTAATTCAAGCATTAATGTTAGAATTTAAAAGAGAAAAAGAAAATTCTAGGAATTATACTGATAAATATGATGAAATAATTAATAATTATATTGATTAAGTGATACAATGATTTTAGATAAAGTTAATATTAAAAATTATCGTCAATATAGAAATGTTGAAATAGATTTTTCTAAAGAACCTAATAAAAATTTTACTATTATTCAAGGAAATAATGGAACAGGTAAAACTACATTATTAAATGCATTAAGTTGGTGTTTATATGGATCTGAAATCCATGATTATGGTGATGATGCTGCAATGAATATTTGTAATAATAAAACTAGTAATATTGCAGAAAATGGGGAAAATATTAAAGTTAGTGTTAAAATTCAATTTATTGATGATGATGAAAAAATTATTTTTCATAGAGTGAAATGTTTTAGGAAAACCAATAATAATTTAATTAATAATCCAAAATTAAACAAATTTGAGGTAATTACTCAAGATGAATCTGATTATAATGTAAAAGAAGATGATTTTTATACAATTGAACGTAAAATTCCTAAGGATATTGAGGATTATTTCTTTTTTGATGGTGCTCGTTTAAGTGAATATTTCCAAAATACTCAAAATAATCAAATTAAAAATGCAGTTTATAATTTATATCAATTAAATTTATTAGAAAATGTTAATAATAATTTAGATAAAGTAAAAGATGGTTATATTAAAAAAGAAAAAAAGATATCTCCTAAAGTTGGTAAAGTAAGCGAAAACATTAATCTTTTAGAAAAAAAATTAAATAAAACTAATGAAAAACTTCATGAATCTGAGAGTAAAAAAGAGGAAATTACAAAAGAAATTAAAAGTATTGATGAAAAATTAATTGATAAAAAATCTGCTGATTTGGAAAGGGATGTTGTAAGAAATAATAATTTAGATAAAAAAATTCGAAAAAATAATGAAAAATTATCTGAACTTAAAAATAATTATAAAAAATTTATTTTAACTAGTTATCCTTATATTTTATCATATAATTTCTTGACTAAGTTTTTAAAAATTGGTGAAGAAAATAGAGAAAAAGGTTATATTCCTCCTAAATTCAAAAAAAGTTTTATTGAAGACTTATTAAATGAAGGTATTTGTATTTGTGGTGCTGATTTAAAAGAAGGTTCTGAAAATAGAAGAATATTGGAAGAATTATTGAATAAAACTAACCCATTATCTAATAACGCTGAAGAAATTTCTATTGCTTTAGCTCAAATTAGAAATAATATAATGAAAAATATAAAAGACTTTAAGTTAACTTTAAAAGATTTTTATAAAAATATTAATGATATTGAAAATGAAAATGAAGAATTAATTGAAGAATATAAGGAAATTAGTGCTCGTTTAGATGCAAATCCTATTGAAGAAGTTAGGGAATTAAAGAAATCTAAAGATAATTTAGTTGAAGAAAAAGATAAGCTTATTAGTATTATTGAAAATTCAAAATCTAAAATTCAAAGATTAAATAAAAATTTAGCTAATGAAAGAAAATCATTAAATAGTGAAGAAAGACTTGAAAAAAAAATAAAAGTCTATAGAAATAAGATTAAGTTTTGTAAAAAATCAAGTGAAGCAGCTAATAACTTATATAAAGATTTAAAGGAGAAAATGAGATTAAAAGTTCAAAAACTTACTAAAGAAAAATTTATTAAATTACAATGGAAACAAGAATTTAAAGATATTAAAATAAATGAAAATTATGAATTATTTATTGTAAACAATTTAGGGGAATATGAAAGACCTGGAGATTTATCTGATGGTGAAAAATTATGTTTAGGTTTATGTTTTATGTCTGCTTTACATAATATATCTGGGTTTGATTTACCTATTATAATGGATACTCCATTAGGTGTTTTAGATGTTGATATGAAACATAATATTGCAAAATTTTTACCAGAATTTGTTGAAGGTAAACAAACAATTTTATTAGTAACAGGTACTGAATATAGTGATGATTTTAGAGATACATTAATTAATTTTATAGGTAAAGAATATAAAATTGAATGGGATAGTAATTCTGAAGGTAAAGAGTCTAAGGTGATTTTGAATGATTAATAATTCAAAAGAAAGGAGAATAACATTTGATGAAGATAGTTGGAAAATTCTTAATAATTTAACTTCAAATGATTTTTTCAGTGATTTATCACTTACTGAAATGTTTGCTCTTTGTTTAATATATGGTAAAAAACAAAAAATGAGAACTCCTTTAGATAAAGATAAAAAAGGTAGAATTCGTGAAGCTACAATTAATAATACGAATATTGTTTATTTAATGATGGCGATTGCTGTTGAAGAAACTGACAATATGGAAATAATTTTAGATAAAAATGAATATTTTAAAATTTCTGAAGAATATGCTAAAACAGGAGTTCTTTTCTTGCAACAAGATTTTCTTAATGTAAAAAAATCAAGTGATTTTTTAGATAATTTAAAAAATGAAGCATTAGAATTTTTTGATGAATATATTAATAATTAATTGTTATAACTATTATATTAATATATAAATTATTAATTAAATGTTAATCTATCTTTATTTTTTTTATTTATTTCTGTTTATTCTTTAAATTGATAATATTAAATCATATTTTTAATATTTTACTATTATGATCTTAACAATTATTTTTTTGATTTAATCATCATGAATTTTATTAAATTTTGGTTTTTATAAAAGGATCTTTTTTAAATTTTAAATTAAAACTTTTTTAAAAGGTTTTAAAATTTCTATATCTATTTCTTAATCTTATATTTTACTTTATTTAAATTTTAATAATTTAATTTTAAAATTAAGAACTTTTTAGTAAGATATATATTCTTTAACTAATAAAATTATTAATAATTGATATTTTCTTAATTTATTTAGTCTATTTTTATATGGGGGATAAAGTGTCATTTAAAGATATAGATTCAATTATAAAAAACACATATAATTCAGTAAATGAAGATATTGTTAAAAATTTTTATATTCCTGTATTATCTGAAGCTAAAAGATATGATCGTATTTCGGGTTATTTTGATTCTTCAAGTTTAGCAATTGCTGCTAGAGGTATGGGTGAATTTATAAAAAATGGTGGACATATGAGAATACTTTGCGGTACTCAATTATTCCCTCAAGATTTAGAAGTTATTAAAAATGCTTCAGATATTGAAAAAATTATTAGTGATAAATTTTTGGATGATTTATCAAATATTGAGGATGAATTAATTAATGATCATATTAAAGTTCTTGGATGGATGATAGCAAATAATATCCTTGAAATTAAAGTTGGAATTAATAAAAAAAATGGTAAATATATTGGTGGCGGAATATTACACTCAAAATCAGGGATTTTATGGGATAATTCAATAGAAAATTCTGAAAATCCTTTTGATCATTGTATTGTTTTTACTGGTTCTAATAATGAAACTGCTGCTGGATGGGTATCTAATATTGAATATTTTACTGTATTTAAAGGTTGGAAAAATTCTGAATTTATGTTAGATTGTATTAATGATTTTCCAAAATTTTGGAAAAATGAAAATGAAAATTTAGAAGTTATGGATATACCGAAAGCAGATAAACAAGCTTTGATTGAAAGAGCACCAAATAATATTTATGAAGTTAATCAAATTATAAAAAAATATTATAAGAAAAATATTTCTAAAGATAAACGTATTTTATTTGAACATCAAAAAAAAGCTATTAAAGCATGGTTTGATAATAATAAGAAAGGAATTTTAGAAATGGCAACTGGTACTGGAAAAACATTTACTGCCCTAAATTGTTTAAAAGAATTAAATGATAAAGAAGAAAATTTAATAACTGTTATAGCTTGTCCATATGCCCATCTTGTTGAACAATGGTATTCTGATCTTAAGAATTTTGATATTGCTAAAATTTATAAATGTTATGGTAGTGGTAATTATAATTGGAAAAAGGATTTATTTAAATTAATCCGTCGTGTTAGTAAAGGTAAAATTAAAAAAGCAATTATTTTAACTACTCATGATACTTTTTCTATGTCATTTTTTAAAGATAAAATTAAAAGTATTGATGGAAATTTATTTTTAATTGCTGATGAAATGCATCATCTTGGTGCAGAAAATTATTCAACAGGATTACTTGATAAATATAATTATAGATTAGGATTAAGTGCAACTCCTGAAAAATTTATGGATGAAAAAGCAACTGAATATTTAATGGAATATTTTGGTGGAATAATATTCCGTTTTGATTTAGAAGATGCATTAACTAATATTAATCCGAAGACAAATGAAACTTATTTAACACCATATTATTATTTTCCTGAAAAAATTAATTTAAATTCTAATGAATTAAAAAAATATAATAGTTTAACACAAGATATTGCAGCTATTTTTAATGATGATGATAAAAAAGAAAGTTTAGATTTATTACTAATAAAAAGAAAAGATATATTAAATAATGCAGAAGAGAAATATACTAAATTACGTAAAATTTTAAGAGAAAAAGATAATTGGGATCATTTAATTGTATTTTGTAGTCCACAACAAATAAATAATGTTTTAAAAATTTTAAAAGAAGAAAATGTTAATCCAGTACATAGATTTACTAGTAAAGAGAAAAATACTAAAGATAAAAAATTAGGTGGAATTTCTCAAAGAGAAGATCTTTTAAGGAAATTTGATAATGGTGAATACAAAGCATTAGTTGCTATTAAATGTTTGGATGAAGGTGTTGATGTACCTTCTGCAGATAAGGTTATTATCATGTCTAGTAGTAGAAATCCTATGGAATATATACAAAGAAGAGGAAGAGTACTAAGAAGATATCCGGGAAAATATATAGCAAGTATTTATGATATGATGATAATTCCAAATTCTAATGAAAATTTTCCAGATTCTATTATTAAAAAAGAGTTAGAACGATGTGAAGATTTTATTTTAGAATCAAGTAATAAAATGGAATCTAATAAAAAATTAGTAGATTGGGGTGTTTTAAATTGAGTAATGAAATTAATAAAGATATTTTATTAAAATTAAATGATGATGATACTATTGAAAATAATGTTAAGAAATTTATAATGGATGCATTAAAATTAGAATATAAATCTTCTATTGATAATAATAAAAATGGAACATTTAAAAGAAATTATTTAAAACTTATTGATAAATACATTGAGGAATAGGGGGAGTTATATGATTCTTAAATCTATTTGTTTAGAAAATTTTAGAACATATAAAGGTGAAGTCAAAATTGATATTGCCAATGATGAAAAAAAGATTACTATAATTCAAGGAAATAATGATGCAGGTAAAACAACCTTAATGAATGCTATTAATTGGTGTTTATATGGTTCTGAGAATTATAATAGTAAGCAAAAACGTTATAATTCTATTGTTTTTAAGGATGCTACTAATAATGATATTATTCCAGTTAAAGTAATTTTAAAAATGGAAGATTCAGATGGGAATGATGTAACAATTACCCGTATAGAAAAGTATATTAAACTTAATAATAATGAATGTGAAGAATATGAAAAAGATTTTAAGATAGTTACAAATGATGGTATAAATGATAATTTTATTAATATACCTAATGATTATATAAATACTTATTTACCAAAAACATTAAAAGACTATTTTTTATTTGATGGTGAGTTATTAACTCAATTTTTTAGTAAAGATAATGGAAATATCAAAAAGGATGTTTTTAGACTTTCACAATTAAATTTAATTGATAATGTTTGTAATCATATTTCTACTAGAAAACAAGAATTTATCAGTGAAAAAAAGAATAAAGAGCCAGAAATTGGTGATATTTTAGAGGGTATTGATGAACTTGAAAAACAATTAGAAAAGGATGAAACTAATTTAAATAATTCAATTAATGATAATAAAAAATATAAAGATAAATTATCTATATTAGAAAATAAATGGGAAAATATTGGTGATGATCCTTATAGATTATATGAAGAAATAAAGAATCTTGAATCTATTCAAAATAAATTTGAAAAAGAATATAATAATGAAAAAATCAATTATAAAAAATTTTTATTTAATAATTTTTCAAAAATTTTTAGTTTACCTATTTTAAAAGAAATTGATACTAAATGTCAAAAATTAAAAGAAGAAGGTTATATTCCAGCACAATATAAAAAAAGTTTTCTTGAATTCTTACTAGATAATAAAATGTGTATTTGTGGTCGTGAATTAAAAGAAGGTAGTGAAGAATATTCTAAAATTGAAGAACTTTTTGAAAAAACAGATGATATAACTGACATATCTGAATTAATTAATAAATTATTAGGTAAAGTAGAATCTTTAGAAAATAATTATCCAAAGAATTTTGATAAGATGGATAATGGATATGATGATAAATTAATGGATTTAGAAGATAAAATTGATGATATTAAAGATGAAATTAAGGAGAAAAAAGCTTTAATTGATTCTAATATTACTGAAGAAGAAATTTCAAAATTGAAAAATGAAATTAAATATAATAGAGATTTAATTTCTCGCACTGATCGTGAAATTGGTCGTTTAGAAGAATCTATTGAAAATGCTAAAAAAACATTATCAAAGCTCAATAAAGAATATGAATCTCAAAAAGTAAACATAGGTATTGTTGATGATCTTACTAACAAAATAGATTTTTGTAATAAAATTTATAATACTTCTAAGAAATTGTATGATGAATTAATTTTAGATATACATAATGAATTACAAAATTTAACAACTGAAGAATTTAATACATACCATTGGAAAAGTACTTATAAAAGTATTAATATAGATGATGATTTTAATGTAGAATTTATTAAGAATGATGGAACTCATGTACCTGCTACTGATCCATCTGCAGGTACCCAATTAACTTTAGCATTATCATTTATCACGGCTTTAAATAATTTAGCTGGTTTTGAATTACCAATTGTTATTGATACTCCATTAGGTCGTTTAGATAATGATATACGTAATAATTTAGGTAAATTTTTACCAAAATATACTAAAGACAAACAAGTTATTTTATTAGTAACTGAAAATGAATTTAGTGGTAACTTTAAAACTAATATTATACCTTATGTTGGTAAAAAATACAAATTAAATGTAATTAATGAGGGTATGATAGAATTTACTAAGGTGATAGAATGGTAACTATTAAACAACGTCTTACAATTAATATTAATAAAAAATACTATTCATTATATCAAGATATAATAGATAATACAGAATGGGGTAATAGAAATAATCTTAAATTATTTACAATCACTGTTCTAATTGGTAAATATATTGTTAATAAGTCTATGCCTATTACTAATAACTCACATCCTTATTTGAGAGTTCGTGATAATGATCAGAAAGAAGACATGACTATATTGAAATGTTTTGCAATATTGGAATCTGGAGATATTAATATTTTGAAAGATGAAGATAAGATGTTTACTATTTGTGAAAATTATACTACTGCAGGTATAATTGAATTAACAAAATGGTATAAATCTAATGAAGAAGATATTATTTTAAAATTATCTGATATTTTAGAAGATAAATTTAATAAAAACATTAAAGATTATTTTGATCAATAAAAAAGTTGATTATATGTTATTTGGTACTGAATTTATTACTAAAAAAGATAATTTATTTATTATTCAAAGAAGATTTAATGGTAATCTTATTACTTTTGGTTCTTTTGATTCGTTAGATGAAGCTATAAAAAAACGTGATGAATTAGATGATAATGGTTGGCCAGTTCCACTAAAAATTAATAAAAATATAATAGAAAAGAATATTGAAAAAAAAGATGATTCTCACTTTATTGTTTTTAGAGAAATTAATGGTAAAAAATTTACTTTCGGTCCTTATGATTCAATTAAAAAGGCAAGAATTGCTAAATCTAACTTAAAATCAACAGGTTGGGAAACTGATTTATATCATGCAGATACTAAGTATAGTAAATATATTACTAAAGAAAATAATAATAAATTTACTGTAAGACGTATAATTAATGGGAAATATGTTAAATTTGGTTCTTTTGATTCGTTAAATGATGCAATTGATTGTAGAGATAATCTAGTTTTAACTAATTGGGGAAAATATAATTTGAAACCTAAAGATTTTACAGGTAAATACATTACAAAAGTATCTAAAGGTTATCAAATATATAAACGTATAAATGGTGAACTTCATTATTTTGGTATGTATAATACATTAGATGAAACAATTAATGAAAGAAATAAATTAATAGAAAATAATTGGGAAATAAATGATTTTGAGGACGATGAAAATTACTGTCCTGAAAAGTATATTAATTATGATGGAAATTATTATATTATTGAAAGAGAAGTTTATAATAAGTTAAGAGTTTATGGTATTTTTAAAAACAAGGAAGCTGCATTAAAAGAAAGATATAGATTAATTAAAGAATATTGGAGAAGCCCTTATCGTATTAAAAGTAGAAAGTACCCTTATGGTGAAAATATTATCCCTTATGATTATTTATTCAATATTGAAATGGAAATTAATAATGAAATTATTGAAGAAGGACCATTTTATACATTTAATGATGTTGTAAAAAGATGTATTGAATTGGAATCTACATGTAAAGAAGAAATAAATAATATTAATAATTCTGATATAAATGAAAACTCAAATTTAGATATTAAATATTCTGATATAATAAATATATATGATAATGTTAATTTAATTCCAGAACCAGAAATACCATTTCCTCAAGCTGATGTTTTTGATGTTTTTGTAAACATTTGTATTGGTTTATATGAAAAGAAAGTTTTAACTAAAGGAGAAATTATGGAATTATTTGATATTAGGCCTAGGCAATATAATTTTTATATTTCTGCAGGTGAATATTTAGGTTTATTTAAAAAATTTTCTTTACAAATTACATTATCTAAAAAAGGGTTTGAAGTATTTTCATTAAATGAAAGAGATAGAAATCTTAAATTAGTTGAATTAATTCTAGAACATAAACCATACTATGAAGTATTTACTAAATATTTGGAAGATAAAAAAGTTCCAAGCTCTCAAGAAATTTTTAAAATATTGAAAAATATTAAAATTTATAATGTTAAATCTGATGTAACTTTGAAAAGAAGAGCAACATCTGTCCGATCATGGATTAATTGGATTATTAATTTATATGATTAATTTAATTAATCTTACCTATTTTTATATAATATTTTATTTTTATTAGTTTTTTGTTCATATTAATAATTTGATCAAAATATTAAATGTTTAAAATTAATGTAAAAATATTTAAATTATATGAACTAATATTTTAATATAAGTTTTTAGGTAGTTTTTATAATGTTTGAAGATTGGATTAATGATAATGTTAAGAATGTTTTATTAGTAGAACCTAATTTTCCTATTCCTACTAAAAGTAGAAATCATTCAAATTTTTTACCTATTGGTTTATTAAAAATTGCAGCTTATTTAAGAGAAAAAGGTATTAATATTAAATTAATCCGATATGAAGAAAAACCTAAGACTAAACAAGTAGGTTTAGATTTTAAAAAAGATAAAGAAAATAATAAAAATGATAATTTTCAACCTAATTTAATTTGTGTAACTTCTATTTTCACTTACTGGTCTAAGTATGTTAGAAATGCTGTTCAACATTTTAGAGATAAATATCCTGATGTTCCAATAATTGTTGGTGGAATTTATGCTTCATTAATGCCAAAACATTGCAAAGAATATACTGGTTGTGATGATGTAATTTTGGGAACTATTGATGGGGCTGAAAAAGTAATTCCAGCATATGATCTTGTTGATGTGGATTATCAAATTTTACATACAACAAGGGGTTGTATTCGTAAATGTGGATTTTGCGGTACCTACATTATTGAACCAAAATGGAAATGTAAAAAAAGTATTAAAGATGAAATTGTAAAGAAAAAATTAATTTTTTATGACAATAACCTTCTGGCTAATGAATATATCGATAATATATTGGATGAATTAATTGAACTTAAAAATAACCATAAAATTACTTATGTTGAATCTCAGTCTGGATTTGATGGCCGTATACTATTTAAACATCCGGAACTTGCTAGGAAGTTAAAAGATGCAGGTTTTAAAAATCCTAAAATAGCATGGGATTATAGTGTAGATCAAGCAGATTACATTAAAAATCAGATTGAAATTTTAGAATATGGTGGATTTAAAGCTAAAGAAATTGGCATTTTCATGATTTATAACTATGATTTAGATTATGAAGAAATGGAGAAAAAAAGAGTATATTGTGCTAAATGGGGAGTACAAGTATCTGATTGTCGTTATAGGCCTTTAAATCAGACATTTGATGAATATAGTCCAAGTAAACATAAAGGACAAACAATTAAAGATTACTGGATTAATCCAAATTGGACTGATTTTGAGGTTCGTAAATTTAGAAGAAATGTTAGAAGACATAATATTTGTATGAGACATGAGGTAGATTATCATTCTTCATTATTAGAAAGAAAAAAAATACCACAAGAAGAAGCTAAAGAATTAAGGACTATGAATTATGATGAAGTAAAAGATATTTTACCTGATGCATGGAATCCTTTTTTATTCCATCCTGCTGATGAAAAAGACTTTTATAGCATAAAAGATTTTAAAAAATAATTTTTCTGTTTATAGCTATATGTGTTTAATTAAAAAATTTAGAATAATTTTTATTTAAAAAATTTATAAAGATTATATTAAAAGTTTTAATTTTCTAACACAAATCTTTTTTATTTTTTTAAAATTTAATAAATAAGTTTATTTTTATTTAAATTTTTAAACTTTATATTTAATTTAAGTATTTTTTTAGCTATTTTCATTTTATTAAATAATTTTTCCATAAATTATACTATAAATATAAAAGTATATTAATCATATAATTATAATATAGTATATTTAATAATTATTTAACTTATTATTAAGTTTTAAATACTTATTAAGTATTTAAAAATATTTTAAATAGTAATCTTTTTTATTTACTATCTTATTTTATCTAAAAATTTATAATAATTGATATTATGACTGATGTATCTATTGATGATTTTAAGAATGATATTCGTTTCAAGAAAAAAATTGAATATATTGAAACAATACCTGCCCAAAAGGCTACTTATAAGAAGGTAGATAATCTCGATAAATCTATTGTCAAATATTTGGCATCTAAAAAAATCAGCTTATATAAACATCAAGCAGAAGCATATGAAACAGTAAAAGATAATAAGAATATTATTATAACAACACCTACTGCTAGTGGTAAAACATTATGTTTTAATTTACCAATACTTGAAACATTAATTAATGATGAAAATGCTACTGCATTGTATATTTATCCTGCTAAAGCTTTAGCAAATGATCAATTACAAATTTTAAAAGAATATGAAAAAGATTTAAATATTAATATTAATCCTGCTACTTATGATGGAGATACTCCACGTAGTAAAAAGTATGGTATACGTAATAAATCAAGAATAGTACTTACAAATCCATATCAATTGCATCATATTCTTGCATGGCATCATCAATGGGAGAAATTTTATTCTAATCTTAAATATATTGTAATTGATGAATCACATTATTATAAAGGTATATTTGGATCTAATGTAGCTCTTTTAATACGTCGTCTTAAAAGAATTGTAAAACATTATGGATCTAATCCACAATTTATATTATCATCTGCTACTCTTGCAAATCCTCTTGAACTTGCAAATAGATTAACTGGTGAAGACTTTAAATTAATATCACAAGATGGTTCACCAAGTGGTGAAAAGGATTTTATATTATATAATCCATTTAAAAATTATAAACCTAGAAAAGGAAAAAGAGATAATGCTCCAAATATACACCAAGAGACAGAATTTATATTTATATATCTTCTTTTAAAAAATATACAAACATTATGTTTTACAGTTTCACGTAAAATGGCTGAACTTATTGCATTATGGGCAAGAAGAGATATGGAGAATTATAAGAAAAAATTAGTTCATAGGATTAAAGCATATCGTGCAGGTTATCGGGCTAAAGAAAGACGTGAAATTGAAGAAGGTCTTAAAGAAAGAAGATATTTAGGAGTAACTACTACTAATGCATTAGAACTTGGTATTAATATTGGTACACTTGATGCTGTTATAATTTCAGGTTATCCTGGAACTATGGTTAGTGTATGGCAACAAGGTGGTAGATGTGGTCGTAGTGGTAATAAATCTCTTGTTATTCTAGTTGCTTTTGAAAACCAATTAGATCAATATTTCATGAAAAATCCAGAGTTCTTCTTTGAAAAACCTCATGAAAATGCTATTATTGATTTAAAAAATGATATCTTATTAAAATCACATATTCAATGTGCTGCTAATGAATTAAGATTAAGTCGTGATGAGATTCATGATTTCTCACCAGAACTTACAAATCAAGAAATAGCATTTATATTTAAAGATTTACTTAGAAATAAAGAATTAGCACAGAATATTGCAGGTGAATATTATTATCCAGGACATGATAGTCCATCATTTAAACATTCTCTTGATCAGTTATCTAAAGATGTATTTAGAATAATGTGTGGTAGCAAAACTATTGAAACAATGGAACTTGCACAAGTATATTCTGAAGCATATGAAGGAGCAGTATTAATACATCAAAGTGAAACTTATGTTGTAACTAATATTAACTTTAAAACTAAGATTGTTAATGTTGTAAAACAAGAAGTTGGATATCATACACGTGTTTTAAAAGAAACTGATATTAGTATTATTAAAAAACTTAAAAGAGTTAAAATATCTAATTTCACAGTTAATTTTGGTATTATAGAAGTAAGAGAAGACTTTAATAAATATAATAAAGTACATTACTCTAAAATAATAGGTCAATATAAACTAAACTTACCTCCTTTAAGATTTAAAACTAAAGGGTTATGGTTTACTATTGATGAAAAGATTAAAGATGAAGTTGAAGATAAATTTGAAGGTAAAGATATCTTTGCTGGAGGTCTTCATGGTGCAGAACATGCTTTAATTGGTTTATTCCCACTTCATACTATGTGTGATAGATTTGATATTGGTGGTTTATCTACAAATATACATCCAGATACACAAGAACCAACAATATTTATTTATGATGCATATGAAGGTGGTATTGGTATTACTGAAAAAGCTATTGATGTATTCTATGATCTTGTAAAATCAACAATGAATCTACTTGATACTTGTGAATGTGAAGAAGGTTGTCCAAAATGTATCTATTCACCTAAATGTGGTAATGATAATAAACCATTAAATAAAGATGCAACTAAGTATATCTTACATTGGATGTATGATAAATTATCTGATAATCCTAATGATATTACAGTTTATGATAATACTAAAGAAGAATCTCTAATACCTAGAAAAGTTCGAAAGATTTCTAAAATAAAACCTAAATCTACTAAATCTAAAGGACATAAAAAACCTAAAAAGATTAAAGTTAAAAAAGATTCTAAAACTGTTGAAGATAAATATGTTGAAGCATTAGATTACTGTGATGATGGTAATTATGGTTATGCTAAAGATCTTCTTGTTGAAATAATTAATAATGATAAAAATTATTCAAATGCATGGTATATGCTAGGTAATATTTTAAATATTCAAGGAGATAAGCAAGGTGCAATAAGTTTTCTTAAAAAAGCCATTTCAATTAATCCAGCACATGAAGATGCAAATGATTTATACTTAGAATTAACTAGTAAATGATTCATAAGTTAATAATCATAATTATCTTATATTTTTAACTACTTAAGCTCTTTATACAAATTAATTAATATTTATTAACCTTTAAATAATATTACTTTTTTTATTTTTTATAGTACAATATCTTAATTATATCTAAACAAAATTTAAGCCTATATTAAAGACATATAGAAAAATATTTAAATATTGAAGTTTAAATTATCGATTGTATAAGTATATTAGGGGCCTGAATTTTTGACTTGTTTTTGAGCCCTCATTTTTCTTATTTTTATATTTTTAATTATTGTATATTCTTGTTTTGTAATAATACAATTGTAAAATTAGTAATTTAATAAAAAAAGGTCGTTTAAACCAATAAATTTAAATAATAAGTGCAACAAATATATATTTGACGATTAAAATGTTGCATAACTTAAATTTTGATAAAAACGACCCAAATTATATTATGTTGGACAAAATATTTAAAATTATTGGTTCTAGAAAATCAAAACAAATATTTTCATCTAATGGTTTTAAAAA
>NZ_KK211378.1:136239-137557 GCF_000621965.1 Methanobrevibacter wolinii SH | reverse complement strand
AAATTGTGTTTTGATTACTGTATCTAATTTTTTAAGGTTTTTAAAACCATTAGAGGAAAATATTTGTTTTGATTTTCTAGAACCAATAATTTTAAATATTTTATTCAACATAATATAATTTGGGTCGTTTTTATCAAGATTTAGATTGTGGAACATTTTTTTCGCCAAATATATATTTGTTGCACTTATTATTTAAATTTATTGGTTTAAACGACCTTTTTTTATTAAATTACTAATTTTCCAATTGTATTATTACAAAACAAGAATATACAATAATTAAAACTATAAAAATAAGAAAAATTAGGGCTCAAAAACAAGTCAAAAATTCAGGCCCCTAAATATATATAATAATATAGAAACAATCTTATTTTTATAAAACCTTTTTAATATATAAAAAACATAAATAATTTATTATAATAAAAACTTAAGAATTTATAAACTTAAAGATTAAATAGAAAAACTTTAAAATTAAAGGTGTAAAATGTTAGAACATTTATTTCAGTTTATTGGACAAAGTTTTACAGTGCTAATTATTGCAGTGATAATAATCTTATTAATTGTAATTATATTAAGCCATATATCTTTAAATAAAGAAAGATTAATATTTCCAAAGTTTGTACTTGGAGTAACAGATTTATTCTATTCACCACTTAAATATCTATCTAAACTTTTAGGTTTTGATGAAACAATGATAGATCAAATGAGTGTAAATGTAAGAAATCATGTTAATAAAAACAAATTTAATAAAACTGAAAACTCTAAAAAAATACTTGTACTCCCACATTGTCTAAGAAGTGCAGATTGTAAAGCAAGATTAGATGAAACAGGTCTTGTATGTGATGAATGTGGTAAATGTTCTGTAGGTGTTATTAAATCAAAAGCAGAAAGTATTGGATATAAAGTATTTATTGTACCTGGAAGCAGTTTTGTTAAAAAAATCATTAAAAACAATGACTTTGACTCTGTAGTAGGAGTTGCATGTTATGAAGATTTAAATCTTACAATGATGCATCTTAGTGACTATGCACCACAAGGAGTATTACTTTCTACAACTGGATGTTACCAAACTAAAGTAGATGTAAGAAATGTTCTTGAAAAAATAGGTTACTATGATGAGAAAAATAAAAAAGAAAACACTGAATCAGTTAAAAACTTAAATATAAATCCAAAATTATGTGTTAAAAAAGATAAACAGAATTATTAAACTCTTTTTTTATTATTTTTTATACTAAATTTAATTAAAACTATTTTTATAAAATAAATACATTGATTTTAAATAATACCAACTTTAAACAACTTAAATAGAATTAAGAACACA
>NZ_KK211378.1:134789-136229 GCF_000621965.1 Methanobrevibacter wolinii SH | reverse complement strand
TTTAAATAATACCAACTTTAAACAACTTAAATAGAATTAAGAACACATTGATTTAAATAATACAATTCAATTATCTTAAATAAAATTAAGTTTCATATAAATTAAAGTATTAGTAAAAATTTAGTAAATTTAAGTTTTTAATAAAATTTAAAATTTAAGATAGTAAAGAGAATAATTAAACTTCCTAATAAAACTTAAAATTTAAAATTATAAAAAAAATAATTAAACTTTATAATAAAATTTAGAATAATAATAAAAATCTTCTAAAAAAAAATTAAAAAAATGGAGAAAAATAATGGAAAATATACATGATATACCTATAACTGATAACCATATTCATATTGATCAATTTAATGGACAAGGCCCTATAAAAATAGCTAAACAATTTTATAATGCAGGCGGTAGAGTGATGATGATACCAAATAAACCTGCATGGACTTTTGGTGAACCTGAAAATTTTAAAAAAGCAATGGATTTATGTATTAAATATTGTGATGAAATTAAAAATAATACAAATGTAAAAGCATTTCCAATAGTTGGAATACATCCTATGGAATATAGAAAACTTATTAAAAATGGAAAAACATATGAAGAAGCATTTAAAATGGTAAAATATGGATTAAATTATAGTGGAGAATTAATTAAAAATCAAAAGGCCATAGCAATTGGTGAAATTGGAAGACCTCATTATCCTATTGAAGATGATAAAGAAATGGAGTATCATAATAAAATAATCAAATACTGTCTTAATTTAGGAAAAGATCTTAACTGTCCTGTAATGATTCATGCAGAAAGTTTTAAAGAACCACAATATAGAGAACTTGCACAAATGGCAGATGAATCATCTTTTAATAAAGACAAACTTATAAAACATTTTGCAGGAGCAAATGTTAAAAAAGAGGAAAATCATGGGATTATGCCTTCTGTAATGAGTAGTAAAGATAATATTAAAAAAGCATTTAAAGAAAGTAATAGATTCTTTATGGAAACAGATTTCATGGATGATAATAAACGTCCTGGAGCAGTACTTGGATGTAAAACAGTACCAAGAAGAGTATTAAGTTTTATTGATAATGGAATAATTACTGAAGAACAAGCATTTAAAGTACATAAAGATAATGTAGAAAGAGTTTATGAAATAAGTCTTGATGATTAAGTGATTAAAATGGATAGTAATGAAGATGAAGAATTTGATAAAAAACTAATAAAAGAATTTGAAAAGTATTATGAAAACAATAAAACAAATACAGATAAAATAGAAAATCCAAAACATAATAAAAAATTAGAAAATAATGAAGAAACTGATAAAAAACTAATAAACGAATTCAAAGATTTTTATAAAAACAATGAAAAATCTGACAAAAAACCCATAAACGAATTTGAAGATTTATATGAAAATAATAAAGAATTTGATAAAAAACTAATAAAAGAATTTGAAGA
>NZ_KK211378.1:0-134749 GCF_000621965.1 Methanobrevibacter wolinii SH | reverse complement strand
GAATTTGAAGATTTATATGAAAATAATAAAGAATTTGATAAAAAACTAATAAAAGAATTTGAAGAGTATTATGAAAATAAAATAGAATCAAATAATAAAGAATTAGAAATAAAAAATGATTTAGAAGAGTTTGATGATAAAGAATATCCAGAACATGAAATAAAATTTGATGAAGATATTATTAATGAATTTAAAGAGATTTATAATAATTTAGATGAAAGTAAAGAGATACTTAATGAGTTAAATGAAATCTATGAAACTTTAAAAGATAATGATACAATCCAAGATAATCTTGAATATCCAGAAATAGAATTAGAAACAGATGATTTAAAAGTAAATTTAACCTTAAAAAAAGATTATTCAAAAATTAAAGATATAAATAAAAGAAAAACAGAATTTTTTAAAGATCTAATAGATTTTATTGAAGAATTTAGAAACACAAAAGAATCAGATGAATTAATGGAATATTATAATAAGAAAGAAGAATCTTAAAACTTAAATTAATAAAATAACCATAAATTATTAAAAAATACAAAAATCATATAAAAATATGCAAATAAACTAAAAAAAACCATAAAAAACTAAGAAAATAAAAAAATAGCTAAAAAGAAAAAAAATAAAAGATACTTTAATAATTTGCAAGTCTTAAAGCATTAGCAACAACAACTAATGTTAAACCAACATCACCAATAGTAATTGCTTCCCATAAAGCAATGAAACCTAAGATAGCAACAACTGCAAGAATTGCTTTAACTGCAACTGCAACACTAATATTTGTTTTAACAACATTCATTGTTTTTTTAGCAAGACCAACAAGATAAGATAATTTAGAGATATTATCATTTAATAATACAATATCACCAGTTTCAATAGCAACATCAGATCCCATACCCATTGCAATACCAACATTACTCATAGCAAGTGAAGGTGCATCATTAACACCATCTCCAACCATAGCAATGTTTTTATATTCACTTGCAACATCACGTACAATATTTACTTTATCATCAGGTAGGAGATTTGCATAGTATTTATTAATTCCAATTGAATCAGATACTGTTTTTGCAGTTTTTTCATTGTCTCCAGTTATCATCATAGTTTCAATATTGTTTTCATTTAAATATTTAAGTGTACTTGGTGTATCATCTCTAATTTTATCATTTAAAGTTATATATCCAAGAATTTCCCTAGAATTACCTATGATAATTAAAGTTTTACCTTCTTCAGGTTTAAGATCATTAATATCTGATTTTAAATCTTCATTATAATTAAATAATTCTTTATTACCTACATAATATGATTCATTATTAATGAGTCCAGTTAAACCTTTACCGGGAATATTTTTGAAATTATCAACTTCATATAATTCATATTTGTTTTTATCTGCACATTCCATAAAAGTTTTAGCTATTGGATGACTAGATTTTGCTTCAATAGAACAAGCTATTTTTAATATATCTTCTCTATTTTTTCCATCAGTTGGAACAATATTATCTATTTTAAGTTTACCTTCTGTTAAGGTACCTGTTTTATCAAACATTATTGCTTTAATATTTGATAATTCTTCTACATATTCTCCACCTTTAATAATAATACCATTATTTGTTCCTGCAGTAATTGCTGAAACCATAGATACTGGTGTAGATATTGCAACTGCACAAGGACATGAAATTACAAGTAAACATAATGCTCTATAAACCCATGTACTAAATGGTTGAGCAAATATTAATGTTGGTATAGTTGCAACAAGAATTGCAAGTACTACTACAATAGGAGTATAATATTTTGCAAATTTATCTACAAATATATCAATATGTGCTTTTTTCTCTTCTGAATCTTTAATTAATTCTACAATTTTTGCAAATACTGTATTATCTGCAGTTTTACTTACTTCAACTTCAATATATCCTTCTTCATTTATTGTTGATGAAAAGACTTCATCACCAATATTTTTAGATACTGCTAAACTTTCACCAGTAATTGAAGCTTGATTTACTGAGGTACTACCTTTTTTAATAATACCATCAATTGGTATTTTATCTCCTGGTTTTACTACTACAATATCACCAATATTTAATTTATCTACTTCAATTTCTTCTTCCCTACCATCTTTTAAGATAGTAGCAGTATCTGGACTTAATCTTACAAGATTACTAATAGATTTTTTAGATTTATCAATTGATAAATCTTCAAGGAATTCTGAAATATAATATAATAATATTAATAAAGCACCTTCAGCACAACTATTAAGTGCAAATGCACCAATAACTGCAATAGTCATTAGAAATTCAATTTTTACTTGTAAATTAAATATACCTTCAATACCTTCTTTTATAGTATCAAAACCTACTACAACTACAAGTAATACATATAAAGTAATTGATAAATTATGTGATGTAATTAAACCATAATTAAAGTTAAACTCACCAATAAAGTATGCAAGAATAAATATTATAATACCAAATGCTATTGTATAATAAGATCTTTTTGATGTTTCTTCTTCTTTGTCAATATCTGAAAGTATTCCTTCACCATTACAACAAGCACATCCTCCAGAATGGCTGTGATTATGGTGATGGTGATGCTCATCAGAACAACAACCATCATGAGAATCATAATCATGCTCACCTACAGAACAACAATCATCATGAGAATCATGATTATGTTTAATATTGTGTTGATGATGTTTAATAGAAGAATCATCATTTAATTCATGAAGACTCATATAGACTCACCTTTTTTAATTAAATCATAAATTTGTGAATTGTTTAAAGAATAAAATACTTTTTTATTTTCTCTTCTGTATTTTACAATATTTTTCTGTCTTAGAATTCTTAGTTGATGTGATATACTTGATTGACTCATATCTAGCAAAATTGATAACTCACATACACACATTTCACTACATTCTAAAGCTGATAAGATCCTAATTCGGTTATAATCTCCAAGTAATTTAAATAAGCTTGAGACTTTTTCATAAACCTCATTATTTTCCATTTCATTTGAAACTTTTTCTAAAACATCAGATCTTAAACTTTTAATTTCACAAACATCACTAGACATATGAACATATATTCATGTGAACATATATAAATCTTTTGATATTATCATGAAAAAAATAAGTAAAAAAAAAAATTAAAAAATATAATTTTATAACTATGGTTATATTATAATTTATTAAATATAAAACTAATGATTCAAAGACATAAATTAAAAAAAATCTTAAAATATTATACAATTAAAAAATAAAAAAGAAAACAATAAATTAATATAAAACTAAGTTAAAAAAATAATTAAATTAAAAAATTTTAAAAAAATCAAAGTAATTAAGTTAAATAAACAATACTTAATTAATAAAAACAAATATACTGCTTATTTAATCTCTTAAAAAACTACTGAAAATCTAAAGATTTAAAGTATTTAATCTTTCAAAAATTACTAGAAATTTAAATATTTAAATTACTAAAAAATAAATAGAAACTCAAATATTTAAAATACCAAATACCTAAACCATAAAAAATAAATAGAAACTCAAATATTTAAAATACCAAATACCTAAACCACTAAAAAATTAAAGATTTAAAATATTATTTAATCTCCCAAAAATTACCATTAGGATCTAAACCAACAGGGAAATTACATCTTTGAAGCCATCGTTTTGTAGTAAGCTCTGGAACACTAGCACAATTAAAAGACTTTCTAAATATTATTCTTGATTTATTAACAAAATCTTCATTAATAGTATCATTACTAATAAAATCTTTCCAATAATCTTCAATTAAATGTAGAAGAAGAATTTGTACTTTACCTTTATATTTATAAATATCTAATACTTTAAATATAGAATCAGGATTAGTAGTACATAAATTCCAATTAGTTCCATGTTCAAAATCAGAAAGATCAGCCATATGATTAGATAAAATAGCAAATCTACAATTAGTAATCATTTTACCAATTTTAGTACTTGCATCAACTAATGCTCTTTCTTGAATTATTTTACCAATATAATACTTATTTATTAGATTCTCAGGTAAATCTAAGTCTCTAACATGAAAAGTTAAATTATCATATACTAAATTATAAATTTCATCTTTTGAATCAACAAAATTTTCATTATTAATAGTTAAATCATCATAAATATTCTTAAAATATGAATAAACATTTGGATATAATTCAAGATTAAATTTATTAATTAAATTATCTAATTCACTGAAAATAAATTGATTAGGACCTAAAGGAATTCCATTAGTTAAAAACTCATCTTTATAATTATCATTTTTATGAGAGTCAACATCAAAACCTTTAGATTTAATATATTCTAATCCATTTATAGCAGTAGGATTATAATCAAATTTTAAACTATGTAAAAACAAATAAGTAGCTAATTTTAAATTATCTTTATTAATATAATAAAGACCAAAATTCCTATATGCTATTCCTAAATTCTTTGAAGAATATATAAATTTAAATGCTTTAAATGTATAATTGTAGAAATTATCAAAATCATTTTCAAACCTAGATATTTCAGATAATTCAAAAAAAGGCATAACAGAAACTGGATTAATTTCAGATGCTTTATTTAAATAGATTTTAGCATTAAGAATGTCCTCAAATTGATAAAGTAAAGTACCATAAAGATAATATAATTTAAAAATAGGATAAGTATCAGGAATCCGTTTAACATTTTTATCTGAACCAATATATGTATCAAATAAAGCTTCTTCAAGAGGGTTTGAAAAACTATGATATTCTATTGATTCATCATCATCAAAACTAATAATTAAATCATTTTTAAAATAAAAATCTAAAATATCAAATACTTTTTTTAAATCATTAGTTTTTAAATAAGAATCAATTTTATTAAAAAAATTTATATTAAATTTTTCATTTCCAAATATCTTAATATACTCTTTTTGTTCTTTTTCATCTAAACAATCCCATAATAAGCTAGATATCTCATTAGTAATTTCATCAGAATATTTATCATTAGAATATTCCAAAATTTGGGATAAAAGATATTTCTTATCTTCAGATTTATTATTAGTTAAATTAGATTTAATTTTATTTATAATATTATTATACACATAATCCCCCATATATCACTTAATATTTAATATTTTAAATAAATAATTTAAATTTTTTTATATGGATATGAGATTAATAAATATTATTTAAATTAAAACCCTTTTTTTAAGAAATACAATACTAAAAAATAAAAAATCAAAAAACTAATGAATAAAAAAATTCCAAAAAACTAAGAAAAACAAGAAATAAAAAAGCAAATAAAAAAACAATCCCAAAAGATAAAAAAAACCAAGAAAAAGTTAAAAAACTAAAAAATAAAAAATAAAAAAGATAAAAAATTAATTTTAATAAATAAAAACTAATAGTTCACTTGTTTAAATATATAAAAGTAAATTAATTTAAAGATTCAATAAACAATTTCCTTACTGATTTTACAAGATCATCATAACTTTCCATATTATCATCTTTAAAAAAGTCTTCTAAATTAGAAGGTAAATTTAAAAGTACTACTTGAGAATAATCATTATATAAAAAGATATCAAGAACTTTAAAGTAATTACTTTGAACTTTAGAATCAGATAAGATTAAAAATCTACTAGATTCAATACTTTTATTAAAAACATCTATTATAAAATCATCATCTTTTTTTATAATATCACCTATAGAATGGCTATCTACAGGTTCATTTAAAGCTTTATAGAAAAATTCAAAATTTTTTAAATAATCATTATAGAATTTACTTAAAATTGTTTTTGGAATATAATAATAATCCTCAAAATTAATTAAAAAATCAAGAATAAAACTTCCAAAATATTTATGTAATTCTACTAATTCAAATACTTCTCCTTTATATTCTTTAAGATTAATACAATATTTAATATTATTAGGAAAAATTGAACTAGAAGCAGTAAAATAAATATTATATGAATTATTTTTCTCTAATTCTTTAATCATTTCACTTAAACTTAAACCTTTATGAATTAAGTTAAATTTAAAAGTAAAATATCCCTTATAAATATATTCTTCAGATACAAATGAATTTTCATTATTATAATTGTAATTATAGATTATATTATCATTTTTAATAGAATTTGACTCTTTATTATCAAATCCAATATCTTTAATTAATTCTTTAACATCTTCAATATCTTCTTCATTGTTAAAAAACATTAAAATCCCCAAAAAATAAAATTCTATTAATAATTTAAAAATTAAAGAAAAAAGTAAAAATTAGAAGTAATTATCCTCTAGCTAATTGTTGATGAGCTCTTGCAAGATGACCTGCAGCTAAAGCACCCATAAGAGATAATTCTCCAGCTAAAACAGTAGAAATAATAATTTCACCAAATTTACGAGCTCCACCATTACCTTTAACACCTAAAATATTAAGACCTTCACTTGCTGTTGCAAGGGATGTTCCACCACCTACAGTAGCAATAGGTACATCTGGCATATTAACAGAGAAGTATAAATCCCCATCTCTATTTTCTGCAGTAGTAATACCTAAAGAACCTTCACTAACATGAGCAGCATCTTGACCTGTTGCTAAAAATATTGCTGCAATCATATTAGCATAGTGAGCATTATAAGCCATACTACCTGCCATAGCAGAACCAATAAGATTTTTAGCAGTATTAACTTCAACTATTGCATCAGCAGTTGTTTTAAGTTTTTTCTCAACAATTTCTTCAGGTATAATAATATCTGCAACTAAAGATTTTCCTCTTCCTTCAATAACATTAATTGAAGCAGGTTTCTTATCAACACAAACATTACCACTTAATGCAATATGTATAGCATTTGTTTCTTCGGACATTTTATTAAGGATTTTTTCTGTTGCAATAGTTACCATATTCATACCCATACTATCTCCAGTAGAATATACAAATCTAGGATATACATATGAACCTGCAACAAAAATAGGATCTATTTTTAAAAGTTTACCATGAGATGTAGTAGATTCTGCAATTTCTTTAAGTTCTGAAAAATTATCTTCAAACCATGCTTTAACTTTTAATGCTTCAGTTGAAGATTTTGTTTTAATTGCTGGTGCTCTTGTCATTTGATCATGAATAATATGAGCATTTACTCCACCAGAAGCTCTAATTGCAGAACAACCTCTATTAATAGATGCTACTAATGCACCTTCAGAAGTTGCAAGAGGTACATAAAATTCACCATTCGCTTCATTACCATTAATTAAAAGAGGACCTGCAACACCAACAGGAATTTGGACTGCACCAATAGGATTTTCAATATTTTTCTTAAATACATTATCCATATCAAGAGTATAATTAGACATGTTTTCAAGATTAGTATTAGTATATTTTTCAATAAATTCACGTCTAATATCAATAGCTTCATCAATAGAATCAGTTAAATTTTCAATTTGATAAAGTTTTAATTCACCATTAAGTAGTTTATTAATAATTTCTGTTTTATCCATAATTACAACCTACTAAAAAAAATAGAGTATTTATAATTTCTATAAAATATAAACTTTAAAAATTATCTAAAAGATCAGATTATAAGTTTCATAAATTAATTATAATTAAATTATAAAACCTATAAAGACATATAAAATTAAATACCTTCATCATGGAGTAAATCAACAATTTGTGATGGTTTAATAGCTACATGAACACCACATTCTTCAAATTTAGCTGTTTTAGTTTTAGCAGTACCCATTTCACCATCAATAATAGCTCCAGCATGACCCATTCTTTTACCTTTAGGTGCTGTTCTACCTGCAATATATGAAACAACTGGTTTTGAAATATTATCTTTAATAAAATCAGCAGCTCTTTCTTCAGCACTACCACCAATTTCACCAATTAAAACAATAGCATCAGTATCATCATCATCTTCAAATTTTTTAAGAATTTCAATATAATCAGTACCAATAACCGGATCTCCACCAATACCTAAACAAGTACTTTGACCAATACCTGCCTTAGTTAATTGACTTGCAATTTCATAGGTTAAAGTTCCACTACGAGACATAATACCCACATTTCCTTCAGAAAATATATGAGTAGGCATAATACCTAATTTACCAACACCTGGAGTAATAATACCTGGAGTGTTTGGACCAATAACAGTTGTATTATTCCTTTTTGCATATTCCATAATTTCCATACTATCATGTACAGGGATATGTTCTGTAATAATTACAACTAAATCAAGATTTTTAATAGATTCAAAAGCAGCATCTTTTGCAAATGGTGCTGGTACAAAAATAATTGATGAATTAATATCTTCATTTTCTTTAGCTTCTTCAATAGAATTAAATATAGGTACTCCTAAAAAGTCTTGTCCACCTTTACCTGGAGTTACACCTGCAACAATATTTGTATTGTATTCTAACATTTGCTTTGTATGAAAAGAACCTTGTTTACCTGTTATACCTTGAACTAAACATTTAGTATCATTATCTAATAAAATCATAATATCACATAAAATTAGTTTTTTATTAAAAAATAATCATTAAAAATAATCATAAAATAATATTATATTTATACTTACTATTTATAATATTTAACCATTTTTCATATAAAATTTTCTAAAAAATCATTATATTAAAAAATAAAACATTATCAGTACTTAAATAAATAAAATTAAAATATATGAATAAAAAATAAAATTAATCAAAAATTAAATTTAAATTATATATGAATAAAAAATTAAATTTAAATTAAATTATAAAAAAAATATAAAAATTATTTTATTTAAATTAAAAGAGAAACTTTTAAACTCTAAAAAAATAATCATCTTAAAATTCTAGTTTTATTTTCAAAAGGTACAGCTAAATCCAAAGCATTCCCATTCATAAATGCAGTAGCACTAATAAGAACACTTCCAGGAATTACATTACATGAACTACCTTTTTTTACAAGATAAGTGTTTTTACAACCTAAAGCTGCACCAATCATTGTAAATGCTACAGTACCTACTGATTCCATACCATTAATAGATGCACAGATTACAGGATCATCAGTTTCATTAGAAACATAACCTACACCAGGAATTTCACGTACTTTTCCTCCAATATAATCACATACATCATTAACATTCTTAAGACCTCTAGCAGCATCAATTGCAGAATTAGCAACATCTTCTACAAATTCTTCTCCACCATAAGTATCAAAGTGTAATATAACACTATCTGGATAGATATCATCTTGGATATCAACTTGAGAATATGAAACACCTTCTCCAGCATGATTTTTATCCTTAGATATACCATCTAAATCACCAGGATTTTCAGCATTATCTCTCATAATATTAATAATTCCTTGATTAATCTTTTCAAGTAAATCATCCTCAACATATGCTGCGATTACTATATCATCACCTGTAACATTAGTAAGTGCTGCCTTATATGCACCTAAATCTACAAGTTTATGAATATCTTTTTCAATATTATTTACTAAAGATTGACTACAAGAAATATCATTAGAAGATATATCTGCACCAATAGCTGTAAGTTTCATTTTACGCCCCACAAATTTTATAATAACATATTTAAATAGAAAAACCTTTATTTAAAATTAAAATTATTTAAATAAAAAAATAATTTATAAGTATTTAAATAAATTTAATATAATAATTAAATTATATTTCTAAAATTTATAATATTTATTATTTTATAAAAGATTTTAAAATTAAAATATATAATAAAACTATAGAAAAAGCAAATAATAAGCTAAATTTACTAAAAAAAATAAAACTTAAGTAAAAAAATACAAAAACAAAACCTAAAAAAATCCAACTAAAAAAACAAAACCTAATAAAACCTAAATAAAAAGTAAAAAACCTAAAAAAACCCAACTAAAAAAATAAAAAAACTTTCATAAGAAAAAATACTGAAAACTAGAAAACTAAGGAATTAAAGATTATATTTTATATAAGAAAATTTATAATTAGATAAAATCAATATATTATTAATTAAATGATTTAAAATAATATAAAGAATTTATTTTAATTTAAATGATTTTAAAATAGAGATAATTAAAAATATTAAAAAAAATTTAAATTAATGAATATTTAAAATAAATTTTATTAAAATACTTAAATTCAAGATATATTTTATTTTTAAATTAATAAATAGCTATAAAATTAAATTTTAAAATAAATTCTTATTTTAAAAAGGTCAAAATATAATTTTAAATCTAATAAAATTTTAAGATGATTCAATGTATTCACAAACAAAAATAGCAATCCCAATTGCTCAAAAAGATAAAGATAGTGTAATAGAAGTGGCAAAAGATTGTATTAAAAAAGGAGCAGATATTTTAGAATTTAGAATTGATGCAATGGATAATCCTGATTCTGAAACTCTTATAGATATTATAAAAACTATTGATTTTCCAACAATTGCAACTAATAGAATTGATTCTGAAGGTGGAGATTTTAAAGGTAGTGAGGAAGAAAGAGTAAATTTACTTTTAGCAGTTGCTCCTTATGTTGAATATATTGACATTGAACTTCAAACAAATGATGAATACATTGAAAAGATTAAAGATACTGGAGTTAAAACTATAATTTCCTATCATGACTTTGAAAAAACACCTGAATTAAGTGACTTAATGTACATAGTTAAAAAAGAAAAACAAGTTGGAGATATTGCAAAAGTTGCAGTTATGCCACAAGATTTAGAGGATACCTTAGTAATTCTTGCAATATTATCAAGTTGTGATAATACAATTGCTATATCTATGGGTGAACTTGGATCATATACAAGAGTTATGGCATCTAAATTTAATTCACCAATAACATTTGCAGTAGGAAGTGATGTTACTGCTCCAGGACAATTAGATATTGAAACTATGAAAATGTTATTAAACACAAATATAATTAATGATGAGGATTTACCAGATCCTAATACTGATTAAAAATAATATTTTAGTGATAAAATGAATAAAAAAAATATTCTTTTTAGCACAATTATAATTCTTTTAATAATAATTGGATTAATTAGTATAGCTAACACATGTCAAATTAATATAGATTCACATGATGATGGTGGAAGTATAGAAATATTAGGACTTCCTATAATCCACAATAACAATGAAATGACTAATGAAATAAATAGTTATTGTAAAAAAGAATTAATAAATGAGAATAGTACTAAAAGCACTATTAAAAATAATATAACAAATATTGCTAAAAGATATGGATATAAAAATGTCAAAGTAAATTTTCATTCAGTATTTGGAGATAATACATTATCAATACTTTGTAAAGTTTCTGGAACATCAATGGAACCAACTTTTCATAATGGAGAATATGTTATAGTAAATAAAACAAAAAATATTCACAAAGGAGATTGTGTAATTGCAGATACTCCAGAATATGGAACTATTATTAAAAGAGTTAGTGATATTAAAGGACAAGAAGTTTACTTAACTAGTGATAATAAAAAAATAAGTTATGAAAATATTAATGGAGAAATTTATAAAACTGAAGGTATTAAAACCTGGACAGATATAAATAATATTATAGGTATTGCTTATCCTAAAAATAGTACTAATTCTTAATTATTTTTTCTTATTTTAAATTATTAAAATACTTTAAATTTTTATAGGACTATATTTTAAATTTTAATTATTTTATCTTAAAAATAATAATATAAAAACAAATTTTAAGAATTATTTAAATTTTAATTGTTTTATCTTAAAAATAATAATATAAAAACAAATTTTAAGAATTAAAAATTATATATCTAATTAAAATATTAAACTTCAACAATAATAAAAAAATACACTTATTTTAAATAAAAACAGAATATTAATTTAAATAAAAAAATAAAAAAAATTATTTTATAAATAAAAATATTCATTATTAAGATTTAAATTTGAATATAAATAAAAAACAAAGGGAATTTAGAAATATATAAAACTTTTTAAGAAAAACTTTTATATCCAATTTAAACCTTAATAATTTATTATTAAAATGAAGAGTTTAGGCCCTATAAATAAATTAGAAACAAAGGGAATTTAAAAAATGTTTTAAAAACGAAAAAAACTTTTTTTAAACAAAATTTAAATATAGAGCCTAAACTCTTAATATTCTATAAAAAATTTTTGAGCAAAAAATTTTCATCGGAAAACGGAACCCATATTCCGATATATTACAATTGTTAAAACAAAGTATATAAATATTTCGAAAAAACATTAAATATATAAAAAATTTTTAATAATAAAAAATAGAATCTTTTAAAATTGATTAATATTAAGAGTTTATTGAAAACTCAAATAAAATAAAAAACTAGAATTCTAAAATAAGAGAAACTATTAAGACGCTAATATAATAATAAAAAAATTAAAAATAGAAAATTAATTACTTTCTTTTTCTTCTTCATTATAGAAATGTTCTTCTAATTTTTTCCTTATATCATCAGGAATATTAACTGATTTTTGGGCATTAAAATCAAAATGAACCATAGTAGCTTTACCTTTAGCACATAATATTCCATTTTGCCATGCTTCATGATAGGTTGTAAAGGAACTATGACCAATTCTTGAAACATAAGTTCTTATTTCAACATCATGACCATAAAATATTTGAGATAAAAATTCATATTCTGTTTTAAGCATAATAAGATTCCAATCATCATAACTAGTACTAAGATCTGGAACAAACAATTTAAAAATATCATTACGTGCTAATTCAAACCATCTTCCAAGAACATTATTATTAATATGTCCTAATGCATCAGTATCTCCAAATAAAGGTGTTATCATAATTTTAAACATAAATATCACATAAAATTTTATAAGAAAATAAATAAAACTAATAAAAATTAAAATAATCAATAGCCATCATCTGAATGAGGACTACCTGCCGCACTATGAGTATTGTTGTTATTATGATTATTATTATGATTATTATCTGCAGAATTATTTTTATTTGTTGAATCGTTTTTAACATCAGTTTTATTATTTACAGTATTATTTACTTCAGTTTTAGGAGTGTCTTTAACTTCTTTAACTGTTTTTATTGGTTCTGGTGTAAAATTACCATCAGATATAACGTTTAGTTTATCTTGTTTATGTTCCATCTTTGGTAAATAAGGATTAACATATGAACCTGTAAAAGAAGCACAGATACCTGCTACTCCAAAAGCAATTAATGCAATTATAACTAATACTAAAATATTTGCATGAATTCTATTCATATTTACACCACGAGTTTTAAAAAGATATTGTTGAAAACCTTTTAATTTTTAAAGAAATATATTAAAAGACTTAAAATTTTTTATTAAAAAATAAAAATTAAATTTATACTATTATTATATAAACATTATATTATATATCTAACTGAAAAAATTATAAAATATTTTAAAAAATCATGATTCTGTTAAATAATAAATGACTTTATTGAAATTTTCCTAATTTTTTTTAAAAAAAAATTCTTAGAATTAATTTTCAATATAAATATTAACTATAATATTATAAAAAATAGTTTTAAACATACTATTAAAAAAAAAAAGATTTCTTAAATTAAGATAAATATTATCTTAATTTATAAATAAAATTTAAAAAAATCAATAAAATATAAATTTTACAATATTCCTCATAAATATAAGATTAAATTTAAAAAATTAATAAATTATAAATTTTAAAGTAATTTATCATAAATATTTAAAATATGAATTTTATAGTACTCCAGAAATATTTAAAATATAAATTCTACAGTACTCTCAGAAGCATTTACTTTTTCTGCAATATGATTAATTTTATGACGAATATCTGCTAATTCATTACAATTTTTAGTATTTACCTTAATTTTAGCAGTAATAATTTGATCTATTCCATCTAAACTCCAAAGATGTAAATCAACAACTTCTTCAACATTATCAATTGAAGATATTTCCTCTTTTAAATCATCAAAATCATATTTACTTGGAACTTTTTGAAGTAAAACTCTAAAACTATCTGCTAAGGTTTTACCTAATGCATAAATTAGCCATATAGCAATAAGAAGTGAGATTATAGGATCTAAAATAGCTACATCCCAAAACATTAAAAGAATACTTAATATTAAAATAGCTACCCATCTTAAAACATCACCGAACATATGATAACTAATTGCTTTTTCATTATATGTTTGTCCTTTATACACTTGATATACAGAGTATCCTTTAAATGCAATTCCAAAAATAGCAAATACAAACATTCCTTTTGCATCAGGTGTAACTACACTAAATAAACGTGTTATTGATCCATAAACAACGAGTATAGATGCAAAAATTACAGCACATGAAGTTATTATTGCACCAAGTACAGATAATCTTTGATATCCATAAGTATATTTATTATTTTTCTTTTTAAGAGAATATTTTTCAAGAATCCAAGATACTAAAAGACAAAAGGTATCACTTAAATCATGTATAGCATCAGAAACAATTGCTACACTATTAGTGTAAATTCCACCAAATATAACAATTATATTAAAAATCAAACTTAAAAAGAAAGTAATTAGAATATGTGTTTTTGCTTCAGTATGATATTCTTTTGATTTTTCAGTAGTACATTGATGTTCCATATTATTGTATTAGTAAATTATATATAAAATACTTTTTATGAACGTATGTACATATTTAAAACTTATTTTTAATAATACAATTGAATAAAGAGACATATGAATATATAGACAAATAAAAAATCATTTATTTTTAAATAAAGAAGATTAATTTAGATAAAAATAATTAAATTTAATTTATATTAGAAAATTAAAAGTTAATTATAAAAAGAAGTAAAATGAATAAATTCAAAGTTTAAAATCCACAGATTAAAAGTTAATTATAAAAAGAAGTAAAATGAATAAATTCAAAGTTTAAAATCCACAGATTAAAAGTTAATTATAAAAAAAAGTAAAATGAATAAATTCAAAGTTTAAAATCCACAGATTAAAAGTTAATTATAAAAAAAAGTAAAATGAATAAATTCAAAGTTTAAAATCCACAGAAATCAAGTAATCTACTAAATACATAAGTTATAGATTTATTAAATGGACCTTCATTTTCAAGTTTAATAGTAGTTAAAATAGTAGCAAACTCAGCACTTTCATATATACTTCCTTTATTTAATCTTTTAGCAATATATGCTGCCATATAAGTATCACCAGCACCTGTTGGTGAAACCATTTCTTTAGGTTTAAATGCATCAATATCTTGAAATTTTTTCTCAAAACTACTATATATTAAAGATCCTTTATTATTTTCTGTAATAATAATTTCATTTGGACCAAGTTTAGTGATTTTTTTAATTTTTTTAAATAAATTTAAATTAGGATATATAAACTTCGCTTCAAATTCATCTAAAAATAATAGGTTTGCATATTTTAAAAATTCACTTAAATTAGATGGAAGATTAAATTCAACATATCCATTTACATCTTCTTTTCTTAATAATCCTTGAATTGATAAGAAGACTGTGATATTATTTTTATTGAAATATTCTAATAACTTAATATCAACATCATTATAAATAAGAGGATTTATTAAAACACCATCAAAATCATCTAAATCAATATTATTATCTTTTAAATCATTAATAGTAATTGTATTATCAATAAAATTAGATTTTTGAACTCTGTTTTCATCACTTATATATTCATTTTCAAAGTATAATGTTTGATTCTTATATATTGGTATAACTTTAGATTTATCTGGAAATTCATTAAGTAAATCTTTATCTTCATAAGATAATGTAGTTAATATAGTGTAATTAATTCCTAAATTTTCAAAGACAAATGATTGATAATATACTGCTCCACCAATTGATGTTTGTTCTATTTTATTGTATATGTTTTTATCTATTGTAATTGGACCTAAAACTAATAAATTTGTCATGAAGTCACCTCCAAATTTAATTATAAAAAATTATATAAAGATTTTAAAAATTAATACTAAAAAAAGTATGTATAAATAATATTAATTGAAAATTATACTAAAAAAAGTAAATAGCTAAAATACTTAAAATTAAGTAAAATAGCTAAAACTATCTTTTAAATCCTATGTTTGGATTTAGATAAAAATTAAAATTTAGAAAAACTAAAATTAAATTTTTTCTAATTTAAAAATAAATTTCTAAATAGAATAGAAATAAATTTAAATTCCCCTATCTTGCATTCTTTCTTCTTCAGAAATAGCAGACATATCTAAACCTTTCATTGCTTCACCTAAGTTTTTAGAAACTTCAGCTAAAACATCAGGTTTATCATAATTTGCAGTAGCTTCAACAATAGCTTGTGCAAATGCAGGTGGATTGTTTGATTTGAAGATTCCAGAACCTACAAAGATTCCATCTGAACCTAATTGCATCATTAAAGAAGCATCTGCAGGAGTTGCAATACCACCAGCAGCAAAGTTTACTACAGGTAATTTACCTAATTTAGCAGTTTCACGTACTAAATCAATAGGTGCTTCAATTTCACGAGCATATCTCCAAATTTCTTCTTCATCTAAACCTTGAATAGTTCTAATTTCACCCATAACTTTCCTCATATGACGAACAGCTTCAATAATATTACCAGTACCAGGTTCACCTTTAGTACGAATCATTGCAGCACCTTCATCAATCCTTCTTAATGCTTCACCTAAGTTTCTAGCACCACATACAAATGGGATAGTGAATTCTTTTTTATTAATATGATAAACATCATCAGCAGGTGTAAGTACTTCACTTTCATCAATCATATCTACACCTAAAGTTTCAAGAATTTGAGCTTCAGCTATATGGCCAATACGACATTTAGCCATAACTGGAATAGAAACAGCATCTACAACTTCTTGAGTAATTGCAGGATCAGCCATTCTAGCAACCCCACCAGCTTTACGGATATCTGCAGGAACTTTTTCTAAAGCCATAACAGCAACAGCACCAGCATCTTCTGCAATAGCTGCTTGTTCTGCATTAACAACATCCATAATAACTCCACCTTTTGTCATTTTAGCGAAGCCTTCTTTTAATACATCAGTACCTTTTTGCATTGTTTAATTCTCCTTTAAAAAATTTTTTATTGAATAAATAATATTGAATATAAAATTTAAAAATAGCTTTTAGTTAATAAATAGAATTTAATATGAATCAATATTTTATACAGTAATTAAATCATTTTTATACAAGTTATTCATATTACAGTGTTAATCAATAAACTATTGTTATAATTCTTATAAAAATAAAAAAGTATTATAAGAATATAAAACGTAAGAATATAAATGGACTAACAGCTGCAAACACAAATAAAAATATTCCTAAACCTAATTTATATCTATTATTATCCATTTCACCAGAAATTAAAAATAGTACTCCGAAAAATGCTAATAATACTGGTAAAATATGTGAAAATAATAATGTTCCTGTAAATGCCATATTATCACTTAATATTTATAATTATAAAAATAATTTAGATTTTATAATTATATTTAAATTCATATTATTATAATATTTAATATAACAACTATATAAATTTTATTTTAAAATAAGGGTAATTTCTTGATATTTTATAAAATATAAAAAATTTAAAAATTAATAAGTTTAGTAAAAGTACTTAAGATTTAAACTACTATCATATAAACTTACTAAAAAAAATACTAAAAAATTTAAACTACTTAAAACCATATAAACTTGCTAAAAAAATACTAAAAAATTTAAATATTAAAAACCATATAAACTTACGAAAAATTCAAACTACTATGTAATTTATAATTATATTAAAAAATATTAAATAAAATTAAATTTTTATGTAATTTATAAGCTTATTAAAAAAATATAAATTATTGTAAAATAGAAATTTTACCATTATGAAGAGCAGTACCTATTAAAGCTTTATTAACACCTTCATTTTCAAGTTTTGAAATATCTTCTGGATTTACTCCTCCACCAATAATAATTTTATCTTTAAATTCTGCAAATTCATCTAAAAATTTAGTATCATATCCATTACCAGTACCAACATCAGAAATATTTAATAAAATAATCTCATTAGGATTAATTTTTCTTAATACATCTTTAAATTCTTCAAGTGTTAAATCAAGATTATTAGAATATAATTTTCCATCTTTAATATCAACACTAACTACAATTCTTTCCATTGGAAATGTATTAAAAATCTTTTCTAATTCTTCAACAGATTTAATAGTTTCAGTTGCAACAATTAATTTATATGCAAAATCTAAATAAAATTTAAATGAATCAAAGTCTTTAATACCACTATCTAACATTACAGGTAAAATAGTGTTAACCTCTTTAATTTTATATAAATTATGTCCTTGTTTTTCAATTAAATCTAAATCTGCAATATAAATTTCCTTAGCACCATTTAATTTAAGACCATTAGCAATTTGTACAGGATCAGAATTTGGTGCATAAACAGTATTTAATGGAGTATATGTTGATCTATTACCACTTTTACCACTTACTGCTTCATTATTCATTAAATCTAAAACTGGAATTACTTTAAACATTCAATCACCTGTAAGAATTTAATAGTATAATTACTTATTAAATTTGTAAATAAAATAAGATATACTTACCTAATTTATAAAACTAATTCTTATAATTAATAAAAAAATATTAAAAACTAAATTATAAAGTAAAAAAAATAGGTATTTAATAAAAAATAGACTTTGTTGAAATCTTTCTAATTTTTATAAATAAACTTTCTTAAAATTGATTTTAAGTATTAACAAAGTTTAAATAGTTTTCAACAAACTCAAAAAATAAAAAAATTAGATATTTAATAATAGAAAAACTTAAAAAAATTAATTATTATTTTCATTATCCCTAACTACAAATATTTCATTTGCAATTTCTTTATCTACAGCAAGTTGTGTGTTTCCTAACTGAAATACAAAAATCGGGAACTTTTGAATTAATTGAATTTTAGAACCTGGAAGAAGACCTAAATTCATAATTTTTTGAAGTTTACGAGCATCAGCAGTTTTAATATATGATACAGTAGCTAAATCATCAACATCTAATTCAAGAAGTGGAACAGCTAAATATTTATCTTTTTCTGATGAACCATCACGAGGAGGTATTTTATGACCATGTGGACAATACTTTGGATAACCAAGTATTCTCATAATATTATCTTCAACATCATGACTCATTACATGTTCAATTTGATCTGCTAAATCTTCCATTTCATCTTTATCTGCAAGGAATAAATCAGATACAACAGTTTCAGCAATTCTATGTTTTCTTACTAATTCACGACCAAGATATTCACCAGACTCAGATAAAGTAATTTGATTATTATCAATATTAATATAACCTTTTTTAAATAAATCAGTTAAATATTTTTTATCTAATTGATCTTCTGTAAATGTTTCTTTAAGTTCAACTTCTTTAACCCAAAGATTACGTATAAAATCTTCAATATCTTTATTTTCTACCATAAAATCCCTCAAGTACTATATTAATTTTTACGATTGAATATACAATTTTTAATCTTTTTAAGTGAATTTTCTAATACTTTATATGATTTTGATTCTGGAAGTATTTCATAACCACAATTTGGGCAATGAATAACATTACAATTAATTGGACATCCTTCACAACTTTTACCATCACATAATTTAAATTCATATCCACAAAAATCACATTTTACTTTAACATCAGACATATTATAACCACCTATACTGAATAAAATATAAATTTAATCTCTAATAAATATTATAATCCTTTTACAAATTAATTATAGATTTAATGTTTTAACAAAATTTTAAAAGTTTTAAACCAATAAACTCGAATAAAACTTAGAAAATTCAATACTAAAAAATATAAAATTAAAAGTATGTTAATAATTTAATATAATTAAATTAAAATAACCTTTAATTATTTAATATATTTTAACTAAAGTACTACACCTGCTGATGTAAGTAATAAATTTAATATAAACCCAGTAGTAAATGCAATAATAATACTTAAACCAGCAATACCAATTGCCATTTTAAGTCCTCTTTCTTTAATCATGACAATGAATTGTGCAATACATGGTACAAATAATGTTAAAGTTACACTTGCAACAAGAAGTTGTACACCAGTTAAACTTGCTTTAATTTTTAAGATTCCAGCAGCACCAAAGTCACGTCTAAAGAATCCAAGGATAAATGATGATGTTGTACTAGTTGGAAGACCAATAGCATGTATAATTGGACTTAATAAATTTATTAACAATCCAAAAATACCAACAAGATCTAAAGCCCAAATAACAATACTAATAAGTATGAATATAGGAAGTAATTCCTTAATATACATTACAACTCTAGTCCATGTTTTTTTAAGTATATGTTTAGGTTTAGGGAATCTTAATGGTGGAAGTTCCATGAAGAAACTTGGTTGAGAACCTGGAACAAACTTCTTAGCAATAAGACCTATTACAACAAAGTAGAAAATAATAATTCCAAGCCAAATCCAAAGTGTTAATGGATGAGATGAAAGTAATGCCATAATAACTCCAAGTTGAGCAGAGCAAGGAATTGTTAAAGCCATAAGTATTGTTGCAATAACTCTTTCACGTTTTGTTTCTAAAGTACGTGTAGTCATTGTAGCCATACTTCCACAACCTACAGCTAAAACCATAGGAATAATAGCACGACCACTTAAACCAATTCTTTTAAATAATGTATCTGTTAAAAGAGCAAGTCTTGGAAGATAACCACTATCTTCAAGTATTGAAAATACAATAAAGAACAGACTTACAATTGGGAAGATAATTCCAATACCATAACTTAAACCAAAAGTAACAATACCATAACTTCCAATAAATAAATTCTGTATAGGTACCCATGGAATAGTTGAAACTACAATATTTGTAATTACTGGATTAATCCATTCACCAAATATTACATCTTGGAAGAAATCAACAAGATATCCTGCACCAAAAACACCTACAAAAAGATATAATCCAAAGTACAAGACAATAATTAAAATAATCAAACCATAAAATGGATGAATCATAAGTCTTGATAATTTTTCTTTAAAACTATTATTTTCTTGTGGTTTAACTTTATTAATAGTTGTAAATTCATCTTTAAAGTAAATTGCATACTTAGATAATCTTAATTTAGTAAGATATTTAATTGGTTCATCAAACTTATTAGAATATTGTTTAACTAGTTTTAGAACTTTTTTAGGATTTGGTTCAAGTCTATTAATAATATTAGCCATATCCTTATCTCCTTCTAAAAGGAGAATAGCAACAGAACGTTTATTCATAAAACTATAATTATAATCTAATTCATCTACAACATCAGAAATTGCTTTTTCAATATCATTACCATAATGAATAACAATTTGATTTTTAGATTTCTTTTGAATATCTTCATAAATAGAATCATAATTTATAATAGTATCTTTAAGTTCATCTAATCCAATATCATTAGCAGCTGAAGTTAAAACTACAGGAATACCAAGTTTTTTACTTAAAGCTTCTTTATCTACAGTAGCACCCATATCTTCAAGTTCATCAATCATGTTTAATACTAAGATAACATTAATATTTGCATCAATTAATTGAAGTGTTAAATCAATTGATTTATCAATATTCTTAGCATCTATAACATGTAATGTTAAATCATAATTACCACTTAATAAAAGAAGTTTAGCAATACGTTCTTCTTCTGTGATTGTATTTAAATCATATAATCCTGGTGGATCTGTAAGTTCTACAAGTTTTCCTCCAAACTGAAAACTACCTTCATCAATATCAACAGTAGTTCCAGGATAATTAGAAACAGTAGCTGTAAGACCTGTTAATTTATTAAATGTAAGACTTTTTCCTACATTAGGATTACCTATAAGAAGAACATTTAAATCGGAATTAGAATTCTTATTTGAATTCTCTAATAAAGTTTCATCTCTTGATTCATCTATTTTACTAATTTAAATAACCCCTTTAAATAAATAATTAAAAATAATTTTAGGTTGACCTAAAATAATATATTATTTTAATTAATATAAAGTTTATTAAGTTTAGGATTAACTAAAAATTAAATAAAAAGTTAATAAGAATAAAAATTTAAATAAAAAAAATTAATAAAACCTAAATTAATTTTTAAAGAATAAATAAAAAAATCATTTTAAAATAGAAAGATAAAAACTTTAGAAAATTAGATTTAAAATTATTAAAACAATAATAAACTTAGAAAAATAATAATTAAAAAAAGTATTAATTAATTTTTAGATTCAAGAAGAGCATCTTTTATTGCATCCTTAACAAGACTTACACATTTTTCTCCTTCTTCATCAAGTCTTGCAACATCATTAGGATGATAACCACTACCTTCTAAAACATCATCAATATCAATTGATTTAATTACATTAGCACCTTTTTCTTCTAAAATTTTATTTACACATTGACTTTCACAACCATTAATTGCAATAACATCAAAATCATCTAAAAATTTAAGAAATTGTTCATTATCTGCAGCAACTGAACCCATACAAATTGAAATAACTTCATCAAAATCAACAGCCATATCTGATACTGCAGCACGTGCAACTAAACCATTTGGACTCATTCCAGTACATCCTGCAATTGCTATTTTCCTATCTTCTTCCATTTTATCTACCTAAAAAATTTAATTAAATTAGAATCAATATAATTTATAAAATTTATACTACTTATAAGTTTATAAATTTTATTATAAAATAAGTTTAAAATAGAAAAAATAAATATTCAAAACCTAAATAAAAAATAAAAACATTAAGCAATACTTTAAAAAAATACAAGCTAAAATTTAAAAATATATAAACTAAAAAAAGTTAAGAATGAAAAAGGATAATTAACCCTAAAAACTACCCTTTAAGTGATTAAAAAACTAAGGTATGAACCCTCACTTATAATATTTATATTAATAATATATAAACTTTACTTTAAATTTTTTTAATTTTACTTGAAAAATATAAATTAGAGTTTAAGTTTAAGTCAAATAAAAATTAAAAACCATGAAAAATTTAAATATAAAATCAAAAATAAAATTGTAAAAAAGACATAAACAGATAATACAATGAAAAAATACAATTTAATAAATAAAAAACAATAAAAACCAAAATCCAATAAAAAAACAGAAATTTAATAAATATAAGATAATAGAAAGTAAATCCAATAAAAAACAATAAATAAAAAATACTACAAAAATAATAAAACCAATATAAAAAACAAAGCAAACAAAGCACCAATAATAAGAAGCACAAAACCATACTTACTATCCTTTGTTTTACCCTTAATAATCCGTTTATTATGATAAATCGTCTCAGGCATCAAACTTAAAAGCTTACAAAAAATATAATCCCCTGACTTCCCATCATCATATAAACCCCTCAAATATTTTGCTGAAGGTCCCTGCAAAAAAGAATTTGAAAACATATATGACTTAATAAAAATAATCAAAGAACAAACATAACACACAATTGAAATAAAAAATAAAACCTTTAATACCCAATCAGAATAAGGATGAATAAGATTACTAAATAATGTAGCCTGCAAAGTTAACATTGCACCAGTCAACAAAATCATCTGACTATTCTTCTCATCAATCAACCAGTTACGATCAACCTCCTCATCATACACATGCAACATTAAATCCAATAATAACCCATCCTCACAATCACACAAAAACAATCACCCAAAAAAAATATATCACCTTATATTCCCCAATCTTTTTTTAATCTTTAGGAATATTATACTTCTCCCTTACTTTATCATCTTTAGTAACATCTTGATCCTCAATCAAATCCAAAAAATCATCCAAAGGTACTATTATGGTACTTTCAAGATCATAAGGATCATTATTTAATTCATAATCTACATATTTTATAAGACATTTATATTGAGGATATTGTATAATAAAATCAACTACATTCTGGAATTGTGCATCTATTCCTATTTCCTCGAATAATTTTTCATATTTTGCACGACGCATATAAACTCTTGAAAGCAAAGTCCAATTACTATCTTCCCTATCGGATCTTAATTTTCCCCATTCAGGATTAAATTTATTCAAAATAGCATAAAGGTCATCAGGTATTGCACCATTATAATTTAATAACTCATTAAATAAATCCTCAGGTAAATCCTTGATAAATTCAGTATCCTCAATAGAAAATTTATACACCATGATGATACACCCCCTCCTAATTTAATTATGTTATATTATGTTACTTATAGTATATATCTTTGATAATAGAAAGTAAATCCAATAAAAAACAATAAATACCTAAAAACAAGAAAAAACAGAAATTTAATAATAAAAAACAATAAAAACCAAAATTAATAAAAAAACAGAAATTTAATAAATATAAGATAATAGAAAGTAAATCCAATAAAAAACAATAAATACCTAAAAACAAGAAAAAACAGAAATTTAATAATAAAAATAGGATTTTAATAATAAAAAATATACTAAGAAAATTTATAAGAAATTATTCTCTAAAATTTTCATCAATATATTCATCTAATATTTTATAAGAATCATCAATAACTTCTTGAACATTATCTTGAGATAAATTAGATAATGCATCTACTGCAACATCAATATCTAAATCAACATTAAGTTCTTCATTTTCATAACTAATATCAGTTAAAACACATTGATCTATTACTTCTTTAGAGGTAACATATTTAGATAATTTATTTTCAGCAGTAGTTGTTAAAAACTCAGTTATTGCTTCTAAATCACTTTGTGACAATTTTTTTAGTTTTGACATTTATTCATCATCAACATAGTTTTTAAAAAATAAAAAATAAATTATAAAAATTAATTTATAATATTAAAAATATTAAAAATTAAAATATCTAAACTTAATTTAATTTAATAAATATAAATAAAAAGTATTTAAAATAATTATAAAAAATTAATATAATTAGTTAACTCCTAAACCTTTCATAGCACTTTGAATAGAAGTTTGCATTTCTTGAAGTTTTTTCATAACTCTTTCTTCTTGACGATCCATAGTTTTTTGTCTAATTTTAAGAGTTTCTAAATTTTCTTTAGTTTCTTCATAAACTTCATCACGATCTGCTTTAATAAGTAAACTACCTGCTGATTTAAATACTTCGGTATCTGAATCTGTTTTTTCAAGTTCTGCAAGTGCTCTTTCAGCTTCATTAACTTGAATATCGAGATTTTGTTTTTGAAGAGCTACAGCTTGAGCTTGTTGTTGTAAATTTTGGAATTGATTTAATTGTTCTTGTACATTTTGTGGAATATCCATATTATCACCTAATATTAATTATTATATCTCTAGAATTAACTTAAAGTTAAATTATTAATTTCCAAAGATAATTTAATCCATTTAATTGCAGAGTTTATAGAAGCTCTATAACTTGTTGCATCATTAGCATTTATATGAATTAAAATAGATTTTCCATCTAACTCAATATCCATACTAGATCTATAATCTGGAGATGTTTCAAATTCTAATAAAACAGCATCATAAATTATTTGAGCTTGTTTACTACTATCAAAACTAATCTCAATATTATGATTTATAGAATCTACAACTGTATTTATATCCTCCATAAAATCAGCCAATAATAAATAACTTTAAATTATTAATAAAATTAAAAATGATTAATTGTCTAAAATCTTCCTAACCGCAATTTTAAAATCTATTTTTTCTCCAAGTTTATTATAAAAATTAATAACAGCAATTTTTTGATCTACATAATTTTTTTCTTCATATTCTGCTTCATCTTCATCAGTATATCTATGAATATAAAGATAATTTTCTGTTGGATTATCATCTAATTCAGCATCAAGTAAATCAGCAATAATTTCTAACTCTTTAACATCACATTTAACCTTAAGATTTTTAGGATTAATATGAAGACGAGTATTTTGTGTATTTACTGTTACAAGAATAGATAAAACTTTTTCTGCTCTAGAAAAAAATGTAATTTTACTTGGATTTCCTTTAATTTCATAAACAAATGCAGTTGAATTATGACCTAAAACTGCAGATTTTAAAAGAATATCCCTAATACTGCTTTTACCCCTATTAACATACTCTGAACCAGTAGCATGCATTAAATTCTTACAGAATTTACGGGTATTTTGAGCAGGTTTTCTAGATGTAGAAATAAGCATATTATCACATTATATAAATAAAAAAAATAGTAGATAATTTATAATTATCTTGCTTTAATTGTTCTTTTTACAGCAGGAGTTTGTTTAAATAAAATTCTGTATCTACATTTTGGACATTTATTTTCTTCATAACTTTTATGATCCATTACATAGCCACAGTTAGGACATTTATACAATTAGTTTCCCCCTTTTTCACTAACACTACGTTTTGCAGATTTAACCATTGGGGTTTCAGGAGTGTAAGCTCCACCAGTAAAGACTGCACCACATTTTTTACATTTCCAGATTCCTGCAGCTATTCTTTTTACTCCAGGTCTGTCACATTGTGGGCAAACATGATTTTTTTTCATGTTTTCTTCAATAACTTTAACTGACCTTTTAGCTTTTCTTCCATACCTTGCACCATATTTTCCAGTGATACCTACTTTTTTTGTTCTAGCCATTATATTCTCTCCAATAAATAATTAATATAAAAAATATCCATTAATAAATGGAATTTAAGTAAAAAACTATTAAAATTAAATACTTAAATTAAGACTCCCATAATTTTCTTAATAAAAATATAAATCTTAATAAAAAAAATATCCTTAGACAAAATTCAGGAATATTGTAATATAAAATAAATATAACATAAATTTATCTATTATAATTAATTTATAATTTAATAATATTTAAAGTTAATGTTTTTTAATAGATTTTTACTAGAAAATAAGAAATAAAATTATTATTAAAACATTTCATTGATAATATTCTATTAAAAATAAAATAATAAGATTTTAAGTATAGATTAAGAAAAATTAATAGAATATTTAAATAATTATTTAATCTTAATAGTAAAAATCATATATAAATTAAATTTAACAATAAAAATATTAAATTAAATAAATATATTCTTAGTAAAATCTAATTTAAATTTGATAAAATCTCTTTATTTTTATTTAAAGCAATTTTTACAGAAGAAAATATTTCTTCTTTTGTTAATGGTTTATCTCCACCTTTTTGCATTGAACAAATACTACCTGATTCAGTAATACCAACAGATAATCTTGCAGATAAAACTTTTTCTTCATCAAGTGAAGGATCAATAAGCATTTTATCTCCAATTTTTACAAAGGTAGATAAAGCTACATTATGATTTAAAGGAACAGAAACAGTATTCTCTTCATCTAAAACAACTTCATCATCAACAATTGTTGCTTTAGGTAATTTACATGTTTTAAGTGCTGCATTAACAGCAAGGTTAGCACAATCAAAAAGATTTCCACAATTATCAATAACATGAATATCAATAAAAAGAATCCAAACATGTTTTCCTTCTTCAACACATAATTCATCTAATTTAACCATTTCACTTTCACGAATTCCACGATCAACAACACGTGCAAGTTCAATAGAATCAGATGAAGGTGGACCTGGTTCAAATTCAGGATCAGCCATAGGAAGTAACTCACAGTTAGTCATTAATACTCCTAAATTTGGAGTATCAGGGAAAGGTTCACCTAAACTAGGTTTAATACCTGCAATAACTTTAGTTCTACCTAATTTACAAATTGCGGAACCTTCAGCCTTAGGTATAATATCAGTTTCTATTTCAATATCTCTATATTCATCAAGAGCTCTTCCATCTTCCCTTTTATCATCATTAATAAGACTTACAATATTATCCTTTGTAATTTCTGGTGTTACATACATATTATCCCTCTAAATTTTTAACATAATGGTTTTTAAGAGCTTCTTTCTGAACTTTACTAACTTCCATACAACCTTCAATTGCTAAATTAATTGCTTCTTCAAATTCTTCATCAGTTAAATTACCATCAGTTTGTAATAAAGTAATTTCTCCAGTTCTAGGCATAATTACAACAGGAACATCAGCTTGACCTTCTTTATCTTCTACTTCAGATAAATCAAGTACAATTTGATCATCCATTTTACCTGCTGCACAACCAGCAACAATATCTTTCATTGGGACACCAGCATCTGCAAGTGCAACAGCTGCTGCAGTTACACCTGCACAACGAGTTCCACCTTCTGCTGCAATAACTTCAATATAAACTTCTACCATAGATCTTGGGAAACTTTCAAGTAATAATGCAGGACGTAATGCATCTGCAGTAATTTTTGAAATTTCATTAGATCTTCTATCAGGTCCTGGTCTTTTTCTACTATCTACAGAAAATGGTGCCATATTATATCTTACTTTAATTACACCAGAATCTGGACGTAAAAATCTTTTCATATAAGTTTCTTTTGGACCATAAACTGATGCTAAAATTTTATTTCCACCAACTTCAACATATGCAGAACCATCAGCTCTCTCTAACACTCCAACTTCAATTTTAATAGGACGAAGTTCATTATATGCTCTACCATCAGCCCTTAATTTTTTATCTTCACTAATAAAAATCACCTATTTCACAAAATTAAAACACATCTTTAAACATAATTCTAAAATGAATACAACAATTAAAAATCATTCTTTAATATAGAAAAACCACATTTTTTTCTATTGAAATTTTTTTTAGATTTACTTTTTTCAATACTCTCCAAATTATCAATAAAATCATTATTTCTTTTCTTATTTTCATTCATTTTAGCTTCTAATTCTTCTTGTTCAAGTTCTTCTTTGAAGTTTTGAAGTCTAGGTTTTTCTAATTCATATTTCTTATTATAAGAATTTTTCTTATTAAAACGTTTATTATTAAATCTTTTATGTCTATTATTATTTCTAAATGAATTTCTTCTATGATTACTTGAATCAATATTTAAATCTTTAGAAGATGAAACATCATCAGATTCAAAATTATATTCTCCATCATCTAAACCTTCAGGAATTTCACCATCAATATCTAGATATAATTTATCACGGATTCTATTAGTTAAACCAGATGTATGAGCTTCTCTTTCAATCATTTTAATAACATTTTTAGTTATTTGCTCCATGTCTTTTTCTCCTTTAACCCAAACAAGACCATTTTGACCAACAACGATTTTACATCCAGTTTTATCTTTAATCATATTAATCATGGAACCTTTTTTACCAATTAAACGAGGTACTTTAGTTGGAGCAATACTTACAATTATACCTCCTTTAAATTTACCCATTCCACGACCTTTAAGTCCTAATTTAGCTTTTTTAACTTCATCTACATCAATAACTCTTAAAAAAAGAACGTCTCCAACATTGAAAACTCTATTTAAATTTTTTTTATCTCTTCCAAAAACTTCAGATGCAGGTAAAATACCAGAATAAGGAGAATTAATATCTACATTCCACATAGAAAATTTAACATCAGTAATTTTACCAATTACAACATCCCCTCTTTTTGGAACATATTTACTTTTTAAAGGAATAACACTAACTTTCCTATTCCTTAAAGAAACTAAACCCATTAAAGAAGAACAAATTTTACCATCTTCTCTGAAAGTTCCTCTTCCTGAATAAAAGTCATCTTCTGCTAAAACTTCTCCAGGAATAACTAAATCTTTATTCTCTACATAAATCATTTTATACACACCGTATAAATAAATATTGATTAAATACAAGTAATTAAAAATCTAACACATCAACCAACAATCAAATCAATCAAATAAAGTAATTAAAACCTTAATACTCAATCAATATCAACAATTAAAATATTGTTTAAATATAAACATAATAAGTAAAAAAATAACCATCAGGTTATAATAAATGTGAAAAAAGGAATTTAAAATAATTTTAAATAAATTAAATAAATATAAATTTTTAAATTAAAACTTTTTACAATACTATTTTTTATAATATTAAAATTTCAATTCTTACCATGTATTTTTATCTACTAAAAATACTTAAACATTCAAGTAAACTAATTTTATTTAATTAAAATAATAAATATCCTTATTTTATTAAAAGATATTTAAAATATAAAATTTAAGACTTTAAATTTAAAGTCAAGAAAATAAATTAAAAAAATAATTTATAAAATTATTTAATTAATTTAGTTTCTGCATTACCATTTGATATCTCAGCCATTTTTCCAGAAAATTTATCTTGAAGACCACCAGGTATATCAACAACACCTATCCAAGAACCATCTTGTTGCCATTCTTCTTGATCAATTGTACCAAAACTTCTAATTGCAGAGTAAGCATGACCTGCAACATCTCCAGGTAACCTAACAGCCATTTTAACTCTTTCAAATCTAATTGGTATAAGAGGTCTAATAGCTTTAAGTGCAACTTTAACCTGTTGATCTACAGAAACAAAAGGATCAACTTTAACTTTAGCTTCATCCATAGCATTTTCTATTCTTTGTGGAGGATGAGGATAACCAGTTTGAGGATTAATAGATTCTCTTGAAATCTTATTAATAATTAATTTACGTTTTTCTTCCTGCATTTCTCTTTTTTGTTTTGCAGTAAGTTGAACATGACCCTTTTCAAGAATTTGTTTTGCTACATCTAATGGTTCAGTAGTACCAAAAATCTTTTCCATAGCCTCTTCTGATGCTAAATCACCTTTTTTAGAATCTTTAAATATTTCTTCAACAGCTAAAATTTTTTCAATAGGTACATCCTCAGCATCAGGATTTCTAAAGTCTGCAGCTAAATCTGGGTCAACTAAAATTTCGAAATGTTCTCCATATGACTCTAATTTAGCAATAATTGCATCATCAACATTTACCATTATTGACACCTAGATTAAATTTTTAAAAAAAAACTTATTCTTCAGAATCTTCAGATTCATCAGATTCTTCTTCAGAATCTTCTTCCTCTTCTTCAGGTTTGTTACGTTCTAAAAGTTCATCAACATATTTAGATACTTCATCATCACTAAGTTTTCTGTATTGTTCAGTATCTTTATCAATGACAGCAATTTCAACAGTTTTATCAGTAACTTTACCTTCAGTAGCTTCATATACTGCATCTAAAGCAAGATCAATTGCTTCATCTAAAGACATATCCTCTTGATATTTTTCTTCAAATACATCCATAGCTTCATTTCTACCTGCACCAATTGCAGTAGCTTTGTACTCAATTAATGCACCACTAGGATCTGTTTCGAATAATCTGCATTGACCTTTATTAATTCCACCAATAATAAGTGCAGAACCAAATGGTCTTACTCCACCATTTTGAGTATACATTTGTTTCATATCACATATTTTTTTAACTAATGATTCTACACGAATTGGTTCATTATAAGTAATTTTATTAATTTGAGATTCTACTCTTGCTCTATCAATTAAAACTCTTGCATCAGCAACAAGACCTGATGAAGCAGCACCAATATGATTATCAATTTGGAATATTTTTTCAATAGATTTAGGTTCTACTAATCTACTAGTAGATCTTTTATCTACAACAAGAACAATACCATCTTTTGATTTAATACCTAAAGAAGTAGTTCCTCTTTTTACAGCTTCTCTTGCATATTCTACTTGGAAAAGTCTTCCATCTGGGCTAAATACAGTAATTGCCCTATCATAACCAGCGTTTTGTAAAGGTTGCATATTTCTTACCTCGTTTAATTATACAATTAATATAATTTATTTTTATAGTTAATACAAATTAATATAATTAACCATTTTTCAAAAAACAAAAATCAAATCTCCATGATTTGATTACATAATATAAATTTCCTAATGTCCTTATAAAGATATATTATTTAACTTAAATAAAGTTTTCCAAAATTAACTTAAAAATAAACATAAATACTATTACTTAAAAATAAAACAAAAAATACAAAACTAAAAATCAAGACAAAAAAATACAAAACTAAAAAAAAAACATAAAATACAAACTAAAAAATAAGCCAAAAAAATACAAAACTAAAAAAAAAAACATAAAATACAAACTAAAAAATAAGCCAAAAAAATACAAAACTAAAAAAAAACATAAAATACAAACTAAAAAATAAGCCAAAACTAAAAAAAAACATAAAATACAAACTAAAAAATAAGCCAAAAAAAATACAAAACTAAAAAAAAACATAAAATACAAACTAAAAAATAAGCCAAAAAAAATACAAAACTAAAAAAAAACATAATAAAAAATTAACAAAATTAATTTTGAATATATTTAGATACTGCAGATTGAACTGTTCCAGATAGTGCAATTGTAGTTATTGCAATATCTTTACCATTAAATTTTGTTAAAGAAGAAATACCAGATCTTACTTCATCTTCAAATCCTCTTTGACATCTTAATACTGCTTTTGTATGAATATAATCATTACTATCTTCAATATTATAAACTCTCATTAACCAAAGATTAAAATTACTTGTTTCCATTTCACCAAAAAGACGAAGACAAGAATCCCAAATAGCTAAAATAAAATCATCCTTTGAAAAATGAACTTTTGTTTTAATATCTAAAACTAAATATCTATTATTTTTCCTAAGTGTTGGTGGTAAAACCTTCATTTTCATATAAATCAACTATACACTATTTTTTACTATAAACTAAATAAATAATAAAGTAAATTATTAAAAACTAAAAAAACCTAATAAACTAAATTAATTAAGCAATAAAAAAAGATAAAGAATTAATCAATCAAGCGAACACCTTGATAAATAATATTTTTATCTTTTGAAAAATCAATAATCTGCTTTGGATAATTATAGAAAACATCTTTAAGTTCATCATCATTTAATCCAAGAACCTTAAAGAAACTCATTATATCATAAGGTGTTCTAGAATCAAATATACTTTCACAACCACTAGTTACAATTAAAGGAAATTTAAATTTTCTATATAAATTAATAATATCTCTAAAGTTTGATAAAACTTTAGCCCTATATGATAAAAAATTGGTTAAAATATCTTTAAAACATAATTCAATAGCAACATTATTTTTTAATGATTCTTTTGCAAGAACGTGATTAATACCACATTCTCCATGTTTATAATATGGTCTTGATAAAACATCTACTTTATAATTTTCTAATGCTGCTCTATTAATATCATTTTTTCCACCAAAAACAGATAAATAATCTACTTTATTTCTATACTTTTGAACAGATTTTCTAAGTTCATTCTGATTTTTTACTTTAAGCTCTAAACCATAAGTAATATCAAATTCATCAAAAGATGAAGTTATATCATTAAGATTTTCTCTATAACTAAGAGAATCTTCATAATTATCAGTAGAATACATTATATTAAGATGATTCCATCCATAATTATATGCTTCTTTAATAATTTTAGAATCATTATCAAAATTAGAACCTTTTAAATTTAAATCATAAAATATCATTATAAAAAATCCTTTAATTAAATATTTAATATTTTATATTTTATTATAATTAAATTTTAATTTTAAAACTTGAAAATTATTAATACAAATAAATACTAAAAATACTAAAAATAAAAAAATTCTTAATTTAAAACTGTTTATAGTAAATATAAAACTTGAAAATAGCTAAAATATAAATTAAAATAATTAAAATAAAAATAATGTAAAATAATATAAATTGAATTAGTTAAAATAAAAATACTATAAATAAAAATACTATAAATTAAAATACTGTAAATTAAAATAATTAAAATAAAAATACTATAAATTAAAAGAATAAATTATTGTAATTTTTCTTTAATAAATTCTTTCATATTTTTAACGGCAATCTCTTTTTTAGCAGGATATGCTTCAACTTTAATTTTTAAATGAATACTATCTCCATTATCAATAATATGCCAATCTTCATCAATTGCATCTTCTTTTGATAATCTTAAAAATAAATTACATTGATCATCCATTTTCTTATCAATATCATCGTATAATTTAATTATTTCATCAGTACCTAATTCTTCAAATAAATTATTTAAAAAATCTTTAAGATACCTTTTTTTATCAATAACACCAGACAATATAATAATTTCATCTTCAAGTAATCCTTCAGCTTCTTCTACTTCAGGAATTACATCAGGAAAAATGTTATTTAAAGCAGTTCTAAGTTCTTGTTCATCTTCATTTTCATAAACAAACATACGATATTTAATATTGTGAATCATATAAATCATCAAATAATTTTAAAAATAGTTAAGTCAAAATCTGGAATAAACAATAAAATCCAAATAAATATTATGAAATTTTAAATTATTAAAATTTATAGTTAAATAAATTTCATAAAAAAAATGTAAAAATTCTAAATAAAATACAATTAAAAATTCCAGATAAATTATTAAAAATTATACTAAAATTAAAATAAAAAAAGTAAGAAGAATTATCTTCTTCTTGCTTGTTCTGAACCTTTTCCTCTAAAGGAAAGTCCACGACCTTTTTTACCAGCACTAGTTAAACCTCTACCAGCTCTATCTTTGTGTTGGTTTTCACAAATCCAATTGATTTTAGGATCATTTTTAATACTTGGACATTGTGGGTCAACTAAAATTACTTCAAAGTATTTGAATTTACCATCAGCCCATACCCAGTAAGAGTTTAATACTTCCATGTTAGGGTATTTTTTAGATACACGTTCTTCAGCAATCCTTTGAATAGATTTTGATGCTGTAATTTTGTTTACTCCCATTTTAGATGGTTTACGTCCAGAGGTGAAACGGGATTTTCTTCTTGAACCACGTCTTACTCTAGTTCTTACTACAACATATCCATTTTTAGCTTTGTAACCTAAGGATCGTGCACGGTCTAATCTAGTAGGCCTTTCAATTCTTGTTATAACTGGTTGTTTTCTCCATTTAGGAGCTCTTTCCCACATGAGTTCTCTTACATAAGATTCATCTGGGTTTTTCCATGCGTCTCTAATATATTTATACATCATAAATAAACACCTTTTTTTGTTCAGCTTAACGCCACATCCCGGGACAATATATCCCAAATCGTTGAGACTATAAAACTAGTTAATAATTATTAGAAAAAAATTAAAATCATAGTAAAAATAGTATATCTTACAACGATAATAAAATATTTGTTAAAGATACATATAAACCTTATGTTAAATAGCTAAAAAATTAAGATTTTTCAATAAATAGAAAATAATTAAATTATAATTAAATACTAAAAACAAATTTCTATTTAAAATTTGTTTATAACTAAATATAAATTTAATCTAAAAGATTTTCTATAAAATTTAATTAATAAATAAATCTATTATAATAAATAATTTTTATAGAATATTAATCTATAAGTTTATTATATTTACAACTATAAAATAAGTAAAATAAAATAAATCTCAAATTAATGAGATTTATAAGTAAATTATAATGCTTTTAAAGTGTTTACAGCTTGCATAAATGCAGGCATTCCAGAAGTTAAAAGAACAATTCTTAAAACATCCATGATTTCATCTTTAGTAATATCAAGTTCATTCATTGCACTTTTCATTTGTTGTTTTGTTGCATGAGTATCTGCTTTAGAAGCTGCAATACCAATTGCAATTAATTTCTGTGTTTTATAATCAAGATGGTTACCAGTATATACTGCATCATTAAGTTTTACAATAACATCATATATTTCTGGATAATCTTCTTTAACATCACACATTGATTTACTATAAAATTTTTGTTCTTTCATAATATCCCACTAATAAATTTTTGAGTATAAACTCTTAATAATATTTAATAATTTCTAAAAATATAAAATTTTCTAAAATTATATAATTTAAATTTTAAGTTAAATAAGAAATAAACTTAAAAAATTTAATAAATAGATAAAATTAGTAAATTAATTAATTAAATAAAAAATAAAATAACACTAAAAAACAAACAAACTACTTAAATAAAAAAATAAAACAAACACAACACAAATTAAAATAAAAAAACAACAATAAAAACAAAGAAATCAAAATAATAAAACAAGTACTAAAAAAGTAATTAATTGAATATACAATTAATTACATATGATAAAGAATAACACTATACTTATTCACAAGTAATAGTACCATCATAAGTCATAGTTTTAAAATCACAAGATTTACCTGGTTTTAAAACAAAAATTGGAGAGTTAGCTAACATAAGATTGTTGCATATTTCTCTTCTACTAGTATCAGGAATTTCTTGAGGGTTGATTTTTTCATTATTTTCTCCTTCAAAATAGAAATCTTCTTCAGGACCGTCTCTTTTTAATTCAAAATCAACAGTTGTATTTTTTTTAACATTTTTAGCATTTATTTTATATGATATCATTAAAATTACCTCAATTATCTTTATATAACTTAAAGTTAATAAAAGTTTTTATTTAAAAATTAAATATTTCATTAAAATTAAGTTTTTTTAAATTTTAATTAAAACTTTAAGTATTAATGATTTTTAATAATATCATTTAAAGTATTTTCAAATTTATCAGTAATTACTTCCCAATCATTATCTTTAACATATTCACGTGCAATTTTAGATAGTTTTTCATATTTACCTTCATCAATAATAGATTGTGCTTTATCTAAAACTTCACTTGCTTCATGAACATATTCAACACCATGATTATATCCAAATTCTGTTGAGATTCCAGGAAGTTCTGTTGCAATAACTACTTTTTCCATAGCAAGATATTCATATATTTTAATTGGTACAATATCTTGCATAATTTCTTCATCTATATATGCAGGAAGTAGACAGAAATCTGCTAAAGATAAAAATTCTGGAATCTTTTCAAAAGGTTGACGACCAGTTAAAATAAGCTGATTAGATAAATCATATTCTTCTTTAATCTTTAATAAATCATCATAAGCATCACCATCACCTACAATGATGATTTTATAATTTGGATATTTATCTTTATTTTTACCTAAAGTAATAGCTAATTCTTTCATACCAGCAAAATCATAAATAAAACCCATAAAAAATAGTACAATATCATCATCTTTAATACCATACTCTGCTTTTATATTTGATGAATCAAGATTTGGATTATATGATTTAAGATCTATTCCAGCATCAATTTTAATTGTATTTTCTGGATTTGCACCAAGATTAATTGCAAGTTCAGATAGTTTTTCATTAATTGTAATGACTTTATCTGCATTTTTTATAGCTTTTTTATTTATATATTTACCAAAGGATTGGAATACTTTCTCAGGAATTAATGCATATAATACATCAATTAAATAATATACAAAAGGTATATTATTTTTTTTACATAAACAAGATGCAGAATATGCATTAAGTAAACCTAATCCTACAATAACATCAGGTTTAAATTCTTTAATCTGTTTTTTAATTTCAGATTTATGAGAATTATAAAGAGACATATAATTAAGTACAGGTTTTTTAATAAAACCAGGTCTAATAACTTGAATATTTGCTCTTTTATCTACTTTATAAACATTATCAATAACTTCTCTTTCATATTTATTACCTTCAGGAGAATCTTTAGGCCAATCAATAGGATAATCAATAACTTTAATTTCATGACCACGTACAGACATTCTATCCATAAGGTGATGTTGTTGATGAGGATTCCTTTTAATCCAATCAGATTCTTGTACTACTAAAATTTTCATAACAATCAATAAAACAGTTTATAATAAAAAATAAGATTTTAAATCTAAAAAATAGTTATATAAAATAAAATTAAAAAAATAGAAGTTTGAAAGAATCAAACTAACTAGTCAAATTCAGCAGATTCTTGAATATTATCCCAATTATCAACAAACCAATCATGAACTTTAACAAGTCCATCATCAAAGGAAACAGTAGGTTTGTATCCTAAAAGATCTTTAGCTTTATCAATAGAAGATAAAAGTTTAGTTTTAGCATCCCAATTTCTTCTTTCTTTAAATTCAATACCTGCTTCATTTCCAGATAATTCATTTACACGATTAGCCATATCAATAACTCTATGATCTTTACCAGAACCAAGATTAATAGCTTCACCAATAGCATCTTCTTCAATACCCATAGCTAAAAGACCATTACATATATCACCTACAAAAGTCCAATCACGTGTTTCTGTACCTTCACCAGTAATAGGTAATGCTTGACCATTCATAGCCCAATAAAAGAAGTTAGGAATTACATTTCTGTATTTTCCAGGAACTTCACCAGGACCAAATACATTAAAGAATCTTGCATTTACAATAGGTAAATCATATAAGTTATGGAAGTAATTAGTATATAATTCTCCTAAAAGTTTTGTTAATTGATATGGAGTATGTAATGAAATAGAGATATCATCTTCTTTAAATGGCATTTTAGATTCAAGACCATATACTCCACAACCAGATGAAGAAAATATAAATCTATCTACACCAGTAAGTTGTGCATGTTCTAAAGTTTTAAGAATACCCATACCATTAACCATTAAATCAGTTTCTGGTTGATCTACACTATTTTGATTTGCAAAATGAGCAGCTAAATGATATACAATATCAGGTTGTTCTTTAAAAACCCTATTTAAATCTTCATCATTTCTAATATCCCCTTCTACAAACTCAATATTCTCATGTTTAGGAATATTCCAATGATAAGCAGAAGACATATTATCAAAAATAATAACCCTTGCACCTAAATTTGCAAGTTTTTTAGTTAAATTACTACCAACACAACCTGCTCCACCAGTTACTAAAACTGTTTTTCCATCAAATTCATTATATGTTCTCATTAATAATCACGTCATAAAAATAATTATAAATTATAAATAAAAATAAAATATTTAACATTATTATATATTTAAATCAAGTATTATAAACTTTCTATATTATAGTTTATATTAAAAATAGATTTCAATAATTCTATTTTAAAAAGATACTATTAATGTATACAATTAAAAAACCAAAAATTTATTCTTTTTTTAAAATAATTAAAAATTAGATTTATTAAAATAAAAAAAAGTCAGATAATATTAATAAATAAAAAATCAAAACACTAAAACAAAAATCAACACCAAAAGATTAAAAAACTAAAAAAAATATATGGAAATTAATCCATATAAAAAAAATCTATTTTTAAAAAATTTTAAAGCTGAAATTTATCTTATTACTAATTTTGAGTTTGTTGTTTTTCCATTGTAAGTTCCATCACCAGCAAACCTGGTAGTAACAATATAAGTTCCCCTCCTATTAACACTAACCTTAACAGTAGCAACACCTTTAGAATTAGTAACAGCACTATAAGTCTTACCATTAACAGTAACAAAGACTCTCTTATTCTGAACCAACTCAACATATTTGTGTGTCAAACTATTTTCACCTTTAAGAGAAATAGTTAAAGATTTAACACGACTATTAAAATTATAGGTTCTTTGAGGAACAACAACCTGAGTATTCTTCTTAAGAATAGTAATTTTAGCAACTTCAAAACAGCCAGTATACTCATCATCACCTAAATAACAAATAGCAAAGGTATAAATCCCACTCCAAGCAAGATTAATCTGAAGACGAGCAACACCATCACCATCAGTTACAAGATTATAAACAACACCATTAAAACCAACACTAACAGGCTTATTTACTAAAACATTACTATCAGAATCCCTAAGAACAACAGTAAAATAACCACCACGCTCACCATGATAAAAATCAACAGCAGTCTGAGTCATATTACCATAAACAATATTAGTTGATTTTCTACTAGGTTTTTTAAATTGTATTAAAGCATTATCGCTTGAATTAAGATAATCCTCATTTCCAGCATAATTAACTGTAAAGTCAATTTTTCCACTTAAATTGGAAATAGTGGCAGTACCATTTTCATTAGTGATTAATCTACCATCAATATCGTTAATCTTATAGTTTACAATAGCATTTTTAATAGGCGTATTATTTGAATCTGAAAGATATATAATAATATTTCCATTATAATCAACATCAAAAGATATTTTTGATGGAGATTTAATTTTAGCATTTCCATTAAGACTTAATTCCTGATTATCAATATATGCTTTAATAATCCACATAGCACTGGTAACCTTAGCTTGAGTTGAACTTAAACCTTCTGGTATTATTACAGATTCAGGTACTTCAATTCCAAGACCATCATATTTTACATTAATATTCCTTAATACATCTGGGAAATTAGAAGTATTTAAAATAGTGATATTTCCATCAGTACTATTACATTGATTTAATGTAAGAACAACAGTAATTGTTTCATTAATAGGAACATCAATAGTTTGATTTCCAAAGATAGATGCAATAATCCAATTATTTAAAATTACTTTTGAAAGTCCATATTTATCATTAGAACCGATAATATCAGTTTTACTAGGATTATTCATACCCCACCAATTATAATTAACATTAACTAAACCTGCATCATGAGCGGAGTATTTATAATTATAAATGCTTTGATTATTATTTGCTCCAATATTATTTAGGAATTTAGAGTAATTAATATTAGAATTAACATTAGCAAGATAAATTGCTCCACCATCACCAAGGTTCTTATTATTTTCAAACAATGATTCCTTAATATCTAGTTCACCTTTAATTTGAGAATAATCGCTAATAGCTGAAATAGCAGAACCCCCATAATAAGTGGTATCTTTACTTCTAGCTGTATTATTTATGAATCTAGAATTATTTATAATACATTTATCATCACATAAAGCATATGAAATAGCTCCACCTAGTGAAGCAGTATTATTTATAAAGCTACAATTCTCTATATCTTTAACACCATCAACTTTCTGCATACGTATAGCTCCACCACCATAATTATAATTATTTGTAGCATTATTATTTTCAAAACTACTATTAGTTATAATTAAACTACTTTTAGTATTAAGAGCAATACTAGCATCATCAAGGAATATAGCTCCTCCAGTTGATCCTGTGTTATTAATAAATTGTGAATTTGATATTCTAAGGTTACCTACACCGTAAATTGCACCACCATTTCCATTAAGAGTTACACTATTAGATATTTTCACATAATCCAAAGTAGTGTTACCTAATGCATATAAAGCACCAGCAGATTCTACAGAATTTTTACCATTTGTTAATGTTAAATTAGATAAACTTAAATTAGTAAATAAGTTTTTCATGATATAATTTAATGATTTAGCATCAATAATAGTTTTATCTATACCTGAACCTTCAATTATTAATGGAGAGTTAACATCTAATCCATATTCATTAAATACTCCCTCACCTATAATTATATGACCAGATCCAAATTTAGAAGATGCAATTTCAATAGCTTTTTTAATACTTCCTACAGGTGATTCTTTAGAACCAATATTATTATCATTACCATTTTTAGACACATAAACAATACCAGTATAAGAAGGTAAATTATCTTTTACAGTGTTGTTTCCATTTAAATTATAAACTGCCAAATTACCATAAGTATTATTAGCAATTATAAAGTTATTAATAACTTTTGAATTGGAAGTATTGGTAATGTTTACACCATAGAAACCTGTTGAAGTGATATCATTACCTTCAATATCTGCAGTAGTTTTTATTACAAAAATACCAATGTTTTGAGAAGGTATACTATCGCCGCCAGTAGGTTTAGAAAGTCCTTGACCTCTTAATAGGATTGTATTATTCTTAATAATAAGACCTTTCGGATTTTTATTAGCAGCTATACCTAAAGTATAGTTTCCATCAAGAGTAATATTATTATAAAGTACAGTCTCTTTAGTACCCAATAATTCAAATCCATATACTGAATTAGCAAGTCCATAGATTATGTTATTATTATATTCTACTTCAAGAGCACCTACATATGCACCAGAATATACTGGGTAACTTAAACTACTTGCAGTAGCATTAACAAGATTTGATGTAAAATTACCATTTCCTGGACCCATGAATTGTATACCATTGGCATAATAATTTCCAATTGTTGTAATATTATTGTTTTTAATTATAAAATTACTACAACTTAAAGTACTTAAATCTGAATTCATTATACCGTAAATAGAAATACCATATACATATTTACTTCCAATTGTGGAAATATTATTTGAATCAAATACTGTATCAGGACAGCCAGCAATAGCTATATTATAAATAGTATCCCATGTACCATTTACCAAATTATAATTTGTTTTAATATTATTATGTTTAAATGTAGTGGAACTACTATTAAAAAGATATATACCAGCATCTTTTGCTTGAGTATTATAATTTGAATCATATTTTAAGTCAATTGATGGAATTATGAAACTCATATTATTATTCTCTAATAAAACTTTATTGGCATTTAAAATATTAATTCCATAATTTTCATAAACCCCACTAGTATCACCAGTATAAATAATAGTGTTATTTAATATTTTAAGGTTTTTACTTCCATCAACATAAATACCATAACTAAAATCCTTATTACTACTTACATTGATGGTATTATTTGAAATGATATTATTTTCATTAGACTCACTTAAAATTCCATAATTAAATTTATCAGATATAATAGTGAAGTTATTTAATGTAATATCACTACCAGTAAGGTCAAAAGCCATATTTTTAATACTAGCATCAATACCATTAATTTTTACTTTTTTATTTATTTCAATAAATGAAATATTATAAAGATTTGCAAATTCACCATGGAAATTTAAAATTGTACCTTCAAGAACTGTATCTAACAATTTACCATTTTTATCAAAGAAGCTAAAGAAAGTTGAATTATATACATCAACTATATTTGGAGTTGGAGCTTCTGCATTTAATTTAAGATTAACTTTTGTATTAAATGAGTGAATAGTTAAATTATTTTCACCTAAAATAGGAGTATAAACAGAGCTAGCCATACCATTTTTAACAATACTATATTTAGGACTAAATTTACCATTATTACTTGTGAAGTTAATTTCAATACCATCTGGAATAGTTTTATTTAAAGTTTTTATAGTAGATGTTGAATTATCAAAGTAATAATTGAAATTAGCATTTACTGAAACAGGTGAATTTTCTTTAAATCCACTTGTAGGATTGGTAGTGATATTTAATATAATCCAATTTGATGCATCAGGCATAGGATAATCAATTTCATCACCATAATCATCTTCACCAGAATTAGCTTTAACTAAACCGGCACTAACTGGATTACCATTAATACCCCACCAATTATATTGGGCATTAATTTGTGAATTTTCACCATCATTCCATAGTAATGCTTTAGTACTATTAGTTAAAAGGACACAATAATGTATATTAGTATTACCTCCAGAAACTGCAATAGCAGAACCATCATAATTTACACTATCAGTAATTGCATTGTTAATAAATATAGAATTCTCAATATCTGCATTACGACTTGTATAAACAGCTCCACCACAAGTACTTCCACTATTTTCAGTGAAGTTAGAATTGTTTACATATAATATTTTACCATAATTATTAATTCCAGCTCCACAACCAACAGCCATTATATTTTTATTAAATCTGGAATTTAATACATATAATTTACCTTCTGAAGAATAACTTGTATATATTACTCCTTGTCTTGCTTTATTGTTATCAAATGTAACATTATTAATATATATTAAACTTCCACAATCGTAAACAACACCATATGAAGAATCATATCCTTTATTGATATCATTATTTGTAATATTTGAATTTATAATATTAAAAGTTCCGGAGTTATATATAAGACCATAACCATTGTTATTTGTTATTTTTGAGTTTTTAATAGTCATATTTCCAGTATTATATATAACTGAAATAGTTTGTCCGCCTTTTCCATTAACTGTATTATTTTCAATAACAAGATTGCTTATAGTTAAATTAGATTTTAAATTTTTAATAGCTGTACCATAGGAACTTGAACTATTAATTAAATATAAATTATTTAATTTAACATTAGAATTATTATCAATAATAAATATTTGACCATTTGAATTACCATCAATTACAGTGTTATTGGAACCAGTAATTTCTAAATTAGTATTAATATTAAGATTATTTTCTTTAAATACACCGTTTTCAATAATGATTTTATTAACAGATCCCTCAACTGAGGCAAGTTCTATTGCTTTAGCTATGGTTTTTACTGGAGAATTCACAGAACCTTCATTAGTGTCATCACCATTAAGTGAAACATAAATTATACCAAGATAACGAACTTTTAGAAGAGAAATATTCTCTACTTGGTTATTAGTACTAATGATGATATTATGGATGTTTCCATCACCAACAACATAAGTAGTATTAGCAACACCTTTTGCTGTGTTTACAGTTTCTGGTTCAGCAGTTCCACCAATAGATGCAAAGTTTACTAAAAAATCGTAAGGAATTATACTAGAATCATAATTATAGGTATTATTCAAACTATCAATAAGATTATTAAATGACACTTCAACATTAATTTTATCTCCAGATTTAATTGTATCTGGAATTTTAACATTAACAGTCATTTTAATCCATTTATCAATAATAATTTTATTATTAACAGTATCTACATAACATGTTTTTATTGGATTGGTGTTAGAACCCCACCAATTATTGTTAGCAATAATTGATCCATATGTGGTTTTATTACTTACAACACCAGTGTCTAAATCTTCAGTTTGAGTAGAAACACCTTTAACATATAATGTTTTACCAGTACCTCTATTATTTAATAAAACTGAATTTTCGATATTTGTGTTTGCTGCAGATACATATACCAAATAATCATTAGTACTATTAATAATATTGTTTTCAAATATTGTTCTATTTATACTATAATAACAGTTAGGATTATTACTTGGAGCTTGTATTGATAAAATCCAAGAATTACTAGTACTTGAATTGTATTTACAAGTATTATTAATAAATCTACAGTTATTAATATTACCTGTTGAATTATATAATTCAACAATACCTGGATAATAAACATTATTATTAATAAAGTTAGTATTAGTAATATTTACATTGCAAGATCTTGTATAAACAGCGACAGTATTAATAGCGGAATTATTAACAAATTCACAATTATCAATAGATACATTACCATTAGAATTTATACCAGTAATATAAATAACACCAAATGTACCATTAGCAGTATTATTAATAAATTGACTATTTGATATATTTAAATTAATTAAACTATTATATCCACCAATAACACTTCCAGCACCATCAATAAAATTATTTTCAAATACACAATTATCAATAAAAATATTTGTGGAACTTCCTTTTACTGAAATAATGGTACCATAAGTCCTACGTGCAGGTGAATACTGTTTTGCATTAGTAAATTTAATATTACTAAGAGTTAAATTTCCATCATCAATAATGAACATTGTTGAATTTATATTTGGAGATAGAACAACACCTTTACTACCGATAATTGTTAAATTAAAATTAATAATCTGATTAGACAATGCATATTCTCCATCTAGAATTACAATTTTATTATATTTAGATTTAGATAATTCAATAGCTTTTTCAACAGTCAAAACTGGAGAAGATTTAGAACCATCATTATTATCATTTCCAGACTTAGATAAGTAAATAGCGTCAACGTCTACAGAAGAATCTTTTCTAACTTCAAAACTTTTATTAATTTTAGAATTTGAAGAAGATACTGTAATTGTATTAGTGCCTACTACAGGACTGTAAATAGAATATGCCACTCCATTATGAGTTGTTGAATTCATTGGATTAAAACTACCATTTTCAGATTCAAAGACAACTTTAACTCCATCAACAATATTTTCATTTAAATTTTTACCAGAATTATCTTTAGTAAAATCAGCACCAACTTTAACTGTTGAAATACTTGTAATGTCTTCTGATGGACTGTAATTAATATTCATAACAATCCAATTATTAGCTTTAACATTAGTTAAACCTTCTTCATAAGGATTATTATTAGTACCCCACCAATTGTTATCACATGTAACAGTAGCAGCACTTGTATTATTGATTATTAAAGCATTATTTGTAGTATTAACTTTTGTGTTATTTATAAATGCAGAGTAAGCAATACTTGTACCGCCTTTTTGTAAATAACCAAGAGCATTATATAATATATTATCATATATTAAAGACTTTTTAATATTTAAAATAGCTGAATCACTAGAAACATAAAATATTCCATATCCACCATTATTATTTGATAATGAAGTAGATACAACATTGCTAAATATTTTTGTATCAGTTAATGTTGTTTTTCCTTTAGTCTCGATTAAAGACATCATAGGACCAGAACATTCAGCAATACTTGAATTTAAAATATTTAAATTTGATTCTTTACTATTTAGATAAATCACTGCCCTCATATAAGCATATTCATTACTTACTAAAAATTTAATATTAGAGATATTAGTATTTTTAATATTCATATAACTTCCAGCAAATTCAATACCTGCTCCCTTACCTGAAGTTAAAATATTTGAGTTTATTATATTTGAGTCAGTTAAATTAAAAACAACATTTCCATAAGCATAAATTATATGTTTTCCAGAAATATTTGAAATAGTACAGTTAACAACAGTTAAATTACCATCACTACCAAAGTATATTGCAGCTGAACTTCCTGATGTTGAATTAATACCTTGAAGAACTAAGTTTTTTAAAGTTAAACTAGGATCATTATCCAAAGCAGAAAAAATAGAAGTACCAGAGCCAGTGATAATAACTTTTCCTTTTTCATTACCGATAATTGACAAAGTTTTATCAACATTAATTTTTGAGACTTCTTTATACTCACCATTAGCTACATCAATTTCACTATTATTTTGAGCATTATTTACAGCACCAGAAATAGTTTTATATGGATTTTCCTTAGAACCATCTTCAGTACTGGATTGAGAAGAAGCATCTACATAAATAATATTAGAACTAGAATTAGTTAAAACATCTTCATCATTAACCTCATCATTTAAATAAGTATCATTAGATGATTGAAGATTAGATAAAGAAGAAATTTGTCCATTATCCATTGCAATATCGTTACTAGAATAATTTACATCTGTAGCATTTATTGCAGAAATACAAAAACAAAGACTAATTATTAAAACAGAAACAATTAATGCTTTCTTCTTTAATTTCAAATTTTTTCACCTCTTATTCATTAAATTAAAAAAAAGAGATATAATAAAAAATATAAAATTTAATATTTTCAATAAATATCCCTTAAAAAATGAAAAATAATTAAAGTAATTTTGATAATATATCAAAAATACTTAATAATAGATTAACATTAAAAATATTTAAACATTACTAAATTAAAAATAAGCAAAGAAACTTTAAAAAATAATGAAAAAAAGGATAATAAAAATAGAGAAATATTGAAAAAGGCATTATTAAAAAAGAGTTTTTTTAATTTCTAGTATTCTAAAAATTCTTAATTTCAGATGATATAAAAAGCATCCCAAATTTAAAGGATTAGAAGAATCCTAAAAAAAGTCAAACTTCTTTTGATAACTTAATTAAATATTCATCTAATTTATATGCAAAAGTTTTATTGTAAAATTTAATAATAGGACCAACAAATACTGCAGCAAAAACAGTACCTTCACGTACAGCATCCAAATGACCCAGCAACAAGAATGCAAGAACAATGGCAATAATCACCATTGAAACATCAAACATAGGTTTCACCTTAGAAAAATCAATATCAGAAACCTTTGAAATAACTAAAACAGCACCATCACCTGGAAGCATTGAAGTACGTGACTTAATTTCAACACATAAACCTAATGCTAAAACAAAGCCACCAAGTAAACAAACTATCCATTGTTCAATATAACCTATAGGATTAATAAAAGAAATTAGCCATAGATTAAAATCAATTGCATAACCAAATACAAAACAAACAATCATCTCTGAAATCAATTTAACATTGAAATTCCTTAAAATAATGATTTGCAATAAAACAAGAAGCACATTAAAAATTATAGTAAATTCGCCAACAGTTAAAGGATATGCCTTGGACAATACATAAGGAATACAAGATATTGGAGACAGGCCTAAACCTCCTTTAATTGAAAATGCAATACCTAGAGACATAGTACTTACACCAATAATAAGCATTGTGTATCTAATAAATAATTCCTTTAACTTCATTTAATCACTATAATAATATAACTTAATGATATTATATAAAGATACCAAATATTAAATTATAAAAAACTAGATTTTATAAAAAAATTATTAAAAAATGATTTAATATAATATATTTTATTTAAAAATTTAATCTAATAACCCAAATTATTTTAATTTAGAAATAATTTTCCCATAAATCTAAGATTTAAACAATATAAATAAAAAAACACAAAAACAAAATCCAAAAACACAAAAAAGAAACAAAAAAACAAAACAAAAAAATGAAAAAAAAGTCAAAAAAACATATAAAATAAATTAAGTAATAAAAATCAGAAATAAAGCATAAATACAAAGTAAAAATTAAGCAAATAAACTAATATAAATGAAAATTAATCAAAAATAGTAAATAATAAAAAATTAGTTTAATTATTTACGTCTATTACCAACTTTACGAGCAATAACAAGCTCACCAACAGAAATTAAACCTGCAAAGAATTTTTCAAGTCCTCCTGTTGCCCAAATTGCATTTCCAAATGTAGTATTATGGATTTTCTCGTCATATTCTTCTGGTGTAATTTTAATACCTGTTTCACGTCTAGAAACAATAGCTGAAGCTTGCATAAGTTCATCCCATGTAACTCCTTTTAATTGATCTTGCATTGTTTCATAAAGATTAGAAACTTTAGTTTCATATAAATCTGAAAATGTGCTTATTATATCAAATGAGCTAATTACTCCAGTTAAAATTTCATTATCATCAAATACTGGAATTGCAACCACTTTATCCTTATCTGTTTCAAGAACTGCATCCCTTGCAGAATCGTTTTCATGTAAAAAGTTTGTTTCTTCAGGAGCATGCATAACTTCTTTAACAATGGATTTACCTTCACGTAAACCTTTTGTTAAATCTAATGCAGTAATCCAACCAATTAATTTATTACCATCAACAACAGGACAAGTAAATTCTCTATGATTTTCTAAAAATTTTGAAACATCATTAATAGAATCATCTGCTTTTACAGTAATAAAATTCTTATCCATCATATCTTTCGCTTTCATAATATCCCCTTTTATAATTTTATTAATTTAATTTAAATCAATATCCTCTAATTTTAATGCTCCTACAGGACAAACTGTTGAACATGTATTACATCGTATACATTTATCAGGTACAATTTCTGGGACATTATCATTATTCAATTGTATTGCACCAGTAGGACAATTATCTTCACAAAGGAAACATGCAACACAAGTTTCATCATCAATAATTAATTTTTTTGTGTTAATGACAGGTCCTAAATATCTATCTAATGTATAAACATCTTGAGCACAAATATTAGAACAAGATCCACATCCTACACATAAATCTTTATTGATAAATGGATATAATTGACCTGATTCATAATTTTCATATTCTTGATTTTCCATTTTTTCAATAAATTCTTTAGATACTAATTTATTAGCCTTAGTAGGACAATATGCAGTACAATGACCACAACCAATACACTTAGATCTATCCATTGTAATATCATTTAATCTAAGTATTCTATGAGGTATTTTTTTCTCAGAAAATGAATAAGACAATGGTTTAATTTCATCTTCCTCTTTTTCTATCTTAGCTTCAGCTTCAAAAATATAAATAGCTGAAACAGGACAAGTTTCAACACATACTTCACATTTTACACAATTATTTAAAATTCTTGCACGTTTTGAATATGTTGAACCACTTATAGCACCTACAGGACATTGTTCCACACAAAGATTACAACGTACACAACGTGGAGATATTGCCATAAAAGTTTCATTAGACTGAAATTCATCAATATCTACTTCATAATCTTCAATATCATCATCTAAATCAACAGATTTTAAAATAACCTCTTTTTCCAAAAGATCCATCTGTTTTTCAAATTTAAATTCCATAAGTATTCAACCTTTAAGTCCTTTAATTTATATTTAACTCTTTTATTATTAATTAATTTATTTATTAAATAATGATTACTAGACAATATTTTAATAAACCAATAAAATCAAAATAGTTTGATATTATATTCAATTATAATTTATATTTTATTAATTAAATAAAAAATAAAATCTCAAATAGTTAATAAAAAACAATTAATTTTACATAAAGATTTTAAATAACTATTAAAAATTAAATTAATAATATTTATTAATATTTAATTATCTAAAAAAGGAAAATTAAAAATAAAAATTAATCTTCCTTAAAATAATCTACTAAAAATTCATCTAAATCTTCTTTCATAGGAAGACCAGCAATACCCATAGCTTTAACAGCTTGTGAAGCTACCCAATTACCAATAGTAACAGATTTTTCAAGTGAAAAACCATTAACATAAGAATATAAAAATCCTGCATTAAATGAATCTCCAGCAGCAGTAGTATCTATAGCATCAACGAGAAATGCTGGAATTTTAACTTCTTCATCATCAGAATTAATTCCATATGCTCCTTTAGTACCGCGTTTAACAATAACTATTTTAATACCATCATCACGAAGTTTAATTGCTAAATCCCTAAAACTTAAGTCTTCATCTTTAGGAATATTATCTCTTTTTCTATAATAATCTTCACATAAAACAAATAATTCATTTTCATTAATAAGAAGAATATCTGTTCTATCTAAAATAGGTTTAATTGCTTCAACACCTAATTTTGCATAAATTAAACCAGGATCAAAACTTACAATCATTGATTTAGGAAGTTTAGGACATAATTTTTTCTGAGTTTCAAAAGTTTCACCAAACATGGAAGTAATATGTAATATTTTACCACGATTAAGTTCAATTGGATTTATTTCATTAAGAGAAATTTCTTCATTAACCCCTGTATTAATATATAATGCTCTTTCACCATTTTGATCTACAAAACCTAATGCTGCACCAGATACACCTTCATCAGCATAAATTAAATTATTTAAATGAACACCATGTTCTGCTAGGTTCAATTCAAGTAATTCACCATCATTATCATTAGCAATTTTACCAATATAAGAAGTTGTAAGACCTAAATTTGCAAGACCAATAATAGTATTAGCTGCAGAACCTCCAGGACTTCTTTCACTTTTTAATATAGAACGTTCTTCATCATGACATGCAATTTCATCAACAGTATATAATTTATCAACGTTTAATGCACCAAATCCTATAACATCATATAAAATATCATCAGCAATTTCCATTTTAGCACCTTTATAAATCAATGATTATAGTATTAAATTCTAAATAGATATAAGTAATATCATTTAATTAAAATTTAAATACTAAATATTAAGCAAATAGAAAAAATCTAATCAAAATATCAAGTAAGTATCTAAATACCAAATATCAAGTAAATAGAAAAAATCTAATCTAAATACCTAAAATATCATGTAAATAGAAAGTATCTTCACCTAATTTTCCACCAAAGTTACCTGCAGAAATATTAACAATTCCATCAACATCAAGAATACTATCAATAGCTGCTTTTATAGCATTTCTCATAGATTCTTCATCTACTGCATCAATAACAATTTCTGGAATATATTTTACACCATCAGGGACTTTACTTTCATCACCTAATCTTTCTTTAAGTGAAGGACAGTAAGGGTGATTTGATGAAGGTCCAATTTGTGGGAAATTAGTTTCAGGTTTACTTGCTGCAGAACAGATACCAAATGGACAACAAACTCCAGGAACTTCAAGAATTGCATCAACAATTTTTCTTCCTGCTTCAAGTACTGCTTCTTTAGTATTACACATATACCAAAAATTAGCTCCCATAATTCCAGTAGAATAACCCATTTCTTTATCAATTAAAAAGTCAGGTACTGCAATAGGAACATGAATCATTTCTCTTCCATATCTTTCTTCTTCCCATTCATATCCATCTCCACAATGACCTACTTGTTCCATCATACCAATTTTACCTTCAGGATTTTCAGTATATGAAAACATAGATGTAAATGGTTTAACTAAAATATCTTGTCTAATTCTATAAGATAATTCTAATTCATATTTTTTTAAATCATCTAAACCAAACCAATATTGACAAAGATATCCCGGTCTTCCATCAGGAGTTTCATCTGGAGATACAGGTCCTTCTACACCTCCTTCAATTCTTCCAATAACTGAACTAGGAGTAGCGGTAGAATCATATGCTGCTTCTTTTGCAGTTTGTTCATCTTCAGCAGTAATTAATGCTCTTATATATTTTCCTCTAAAACTTTCAAAGAAAGTGTCTTCTACTAAACTATAATCTGTCATTTTTATCACGAAATTTAAATAAATTAGTTGAAGAATATCAACTATATAATAATATGATTTTAAATCTTAAAAATTTATATTTAATTAGATTATAAATTAAAAATTTCAAACTTAATAAATAAAATAAATAATACAATTATTAAATTAAAAGTTTTATCTAAAAATCTAAGCTAAATAAATTATTAAAAACCTAAACCAACAAATTAAAAACATAAATCTAAAAAAATATATTATTAAAAATTAGATTTAAAAATTAATAATAAATTTTAAAGAATTCTAAATAAATTATATATTTAATTTACATAATTGAACCTATATCATCACCCCGAAGCTTATTTCTCATAGCTTCACTTTTTTTAATAAGTTCTTCTTTATTTTCATCAGTAACTTTAGTAATAATTGGATACTCACAGCCATCATAATACTCTTTATAATAATCTAAAAAAACATGACTAACTCTAAATCCTTCATATAATCCATCTGGTTTAAATGAATATGAATCAATAAAGTTTAAGGTGTAATATCTACCAATTCTTGAAAATAAATCAAGAATAATTGTAAATGCAATTGCATCATCTGTAATAATAGCAATATCTGCTGCTTCAACTGCATATTTATTACCATTAAATGAAATTGCAATACCCCCATTTGCTTTAACATATTGAAGAGGTTCTAAATCAGTTATACTATCTCCAACATATACTATTTTATCATTATCAATATTATTTTTGGAAATAATATCTTTTACAGCTTTTTCTTTTTCAATACCTCCAACTGGATTCATATGTCCCATTATTTCATAAACATCCATTTTAGGAAGTTCATTAAAAAAGATATTATCTAATATATCAGCTTGAGCTTTTAAATCATCCAAACCTGCATTTTCCCTATAATCTGGAATTAAATCACATTTTAAAATACTTTTTCTAAATTCTTCAATTATAGCTTTCTCATTATCTGAAATTTGAACTTTATCAAGATTAACATCAGTATGATAAGTATTTTCATATTTAAAATCTTTATCTTCACATAAAGCTTTAATATATTGACCATAACTAGTACTTACAATATAAGAATCAATCTGATTATTTGCTACTTTAAATAAATTATCAATACCTGGAACATAATTAATATTATCTTTTGAATAATTAATTAAATCTTGATTTGTAATATCTTTAGCTTTAAAAAATGGTGTAATAAATGCTAAAGTTCCACCTACATGATAACCTTCTTTTTTTTCAACTTCTACTAAGTAATCATCATAACTACTTAAAATTTTATATAATTTATCACCATCTTCAATAAAATATGAACACATCTCAAAAGCATTATCATTTAATGTTAATGGACCTTCACAATCAGTAATATAAATTTTTTTACTCAAATAATCACCATTTAATAAAAATTTTTTAAAAATAAACTAAAATTTAATATATAATTTAAAATTATTAAATTTAAAAAAAATATAAAAATAAAATTAATATAATAATTCATTATTAACTATATTAAATTATCTGATTCATTAGAAAGCTCTTTAGAAGAATTAATTTCATCTTCAAAATCAATTTTAATAGCGCCTACAGGACATAAACATTCACAATGTCTACAATAAATACAATTCTCCTCATTAAACTTAATATTATCATTAAGTATACTAAGTGCATCTGTTGGACAATTTTTAACACAAACTCCACAAGATTGACATTGAGAATTATCAATGTATAATTTACCTTTTCTTTCCTTATTAACTAATGTAGAAATATAATATATATTATCACATTCAGACATGAATGATTCCTCAATAATGGAAATAACATCAAATCTACATTTTTCTACACATCTACCACAAAAGACACAATTATCATTAATAAGAATAGGTGTTGGACCATCCATTTCAATTGCATTCTCAACAGGACATACTGCAAGACATTCTGCACAAGCAATACATTTATTTTCATCTACAAATATTCTTCTTTTTGGAGGAAATGAATCTATGATATTTCTCATTCTAGTAATATCAAACTCTTCATCAGTTATATCTTTAAATTTCTTATCAATAACTTTAGATGCATTAAACTTAAGTTCAGTTAAGAAATCTGTTTTTTCATAAATATCTGGATTAACTTCAGAAGAATCACGTTTATCTAATCTATTTGAAAATTCAATAGATAAATCATGTAAAATTCTATCCATTCTTGCAATATTATGAGATAATTTAGATATATCTTTATCAACAATTTCTGAAATTGTATCAGAAGTTCTAATTTTACTATATTGTGCATAAGCTCTTTTACGTGAAGAATACTTAATAGCAGTTGAAGGACAAGCATGCATACATTCTTCACACCTTGCACAATAACCTGGATTAATATAAGGTAATTTTAAAGTTTTACTAATAAGAATAGAACCTTTAGATGGGCATACTCTAGTACAAGTCATACATCCAATACATTTTTTATGGTTAACAACAATAGCTTTACCACCTTTTACAGTTCTTGGTAAAATTTCACCATATTTAATAGCATCAGTTGGACATACTCTATAACAATAACCACATCTCATACATTTATCTTCATCAATTTCACTAAATGTTTTAGATCCTTCAGAATGAAGATGGATAGCACCAGTTTTACAGTTTTGAACACAAGCACCACATGCACGACACAATTCAATATTTATGTTTGGTACATTTTCTTTAATAGGTTCTGCAATAGTTGTTACCATTGTAATAGCATCATATGGACAAGCATTTCTACATAATATACAACCAAAACAAGTATCATGTAATCGAATATTACCATTAGGATCTATATAAATTGCATCAATTGGACATGATTCCATACATGGTTTATCTACACATTGAGCACATTTTAAATCATCTATATCCCATTGAACTTCAACTTCACGTATAGATTTACCATAACGATCATAGTCTTTAGAATCAACTTTCATTGTGTTCACTTCCTATAAAATCATAATCTATTTGTGATGGTTTAACTGTAATGAATATCTCTTCTTCTCCATCATCATTAACATCTAAAACAAATTTAGCATGGAAATATTTAATTACAGCAAATGGACATGTTTGATAACAAATACTACATCTACAACATTTATCTTTATCTCTTACAATAGTATTTTTCTCTTCATCAAATGATATTGCTCCAATTGGACACTCATTAACACACATTTGACATTTAGTACATTTATCAGAATTCCAAGTTATAACCCTTATTTTTAATCTATCTACAGCATTTTCTATAATTTCATGTGTGATTTCTGCATCAGGAATAATTTTTAATGCATCATCCCAAAACATTGATAATGGTAATGATAACTGTAATAATGATTCACGAGGAAGAAGTTCTAATTTTTCTTGTTGATTCTCAATATACTCTTCAAGATTACTTACAATAAGATTGATTAATTTCTTTTGATCTTCAAGATTATCAATGAAAACACCTTTCATAGCTCCTTTAACCTTACATACATCAAGACAATCTCCACAAGCAATACATTTTAATGGATCTACAACAATACGGCCATTAACTTCAGATATTGCATCAACTTTACACTCTTTCATACAAGCTCTGCATTTAATACAGAGATAATCATCAACAATAAAACGTCTTTTAGATGGAATAATATTAAATTCTGTTATAATATGATGATTTTCACCACATTCTAATGTTTTAGGGTTTGAAGGACAAACCTCTGCACAGAACCCACATCTAATACATCCACTTTTATTAATTACTGGATAAGTTAAACCCTCTTTTTCTTTAGTTGTTTTATCCCTTACAAGTTTAATTGCAGTAGGAGAAGGACAACTTGCAGTACAAGAACCACAACCAATACAATTCTCTTTTATAACACGAGGAAAATCTCTAAATCTAGCAGGTCTTTCAATAATTTCATGCTCAGATTTAGCATCAGCAAAAGCTTTTACCCATGCCTTTCTTGCAAATTCATATACATACCATATAATTGAACTCATAAACCATCATCTTTTAACTTAAATCACACAAATCAATAAAATCAATAAAAACTATTTAAATCTTTAATTACTGTTTTATTTGTAACAGTATCTGTTAATTGAACACGTTCTGCACATGCAATACAAGGATCACATGAAGTATATGTAGCAATAGCATCTGTTACTGTTGGAACATCTACCAACATATATTTTGCACAGGAATCAATATTTGGAATACTAGGAGTACGAATAGAAATATGCTTAATTAAATTTCCATTAGTCTCACACATATATTTTACTTCACCACGAGGAGCTTCATTTCTCCACTCATTATAACCTGTTTTAATTTCTACAGGAGTTCTAAATTCACCTTTAGGTATATTATTTATAGCTTGTTTAATTAAATCAATAGATTGGGGAATTTCATCAAATCGATTCATAGTACGAGCATAATTATCTCCTTCTTTTCTCCATATAGGTTTAAAATCTAAATAATCTTTATAAGTTGGATGAAATTCACGACAATCATGTTTTAAACCAGAAGCACGACCAATAGGACCTACAGCACGACCTTTTAATGCTTCTTCTTTACTCATATATCCAACACCTTTTGACCTTAAACCTAAAGCAGGACCTTCAGAGAATAATTCTACAATCCTATCATGATTTTCTTCAACAAATTTAAGGTTTTCAAGTATTTTATCGAAATGTTCTTCGTTAGCATCCATTCTAACACCACCAACAACATTCCAACCCATATTAACACGATTACCAGTTAATAATTCAATAGAATCCATTACATATTCTCTTAGTTCAAGAACCTTCATAAATAACATTTCATGATCCATAGCTTTAAAATAAGTAGAATTTGCAATATAATGAGATTGAATTCTATCTAATTCATTAGTAATAACCCTTAAAAATTGAGCTCTAAGAGGTACATCTACACCAGCCATATGTTCTAAAACTTCAGCAAAACTTTGAGTATGTTCATAGGAACAGATTCCACATACTCTTTCAGCTAAATATATACATTTTTGCCAGGTTTTACCTTCCATAATTTTTTCAATACCTCTATGCACATAACCATAATCAACTTCTGCTTTTACAACTTTTTCTCCTTCAAGTTGTAATTTTAATCTCAATGGTTCTTTTAAACCGGGATGTACTGGGCCAATAGGTACAATCATCTTTTCTCACCTCTATGAATCATCATCTTTAATTTCTTTATTTTCACGTCCTTTTGCAGCCATAGCATTAGGCGCTACAGCAAGAACTGCAGAAATAATTTCATCAGGCCTTGGAGGACATCCACAAACTTCAGCATCAACAGGAATAAAATTAGATGCAGGAGCACTAACTCTACCTCCTTCTTGAGCAAAAACATCCCCAGACTGAGGACAATTACCAACAGCTAAAACGACTTTTGGTTCTGGAATTTTAGTATATATCCTACGTAATTTATCTTCCCATTGTTCTGTAACTGCACCAGTTAATAATAATACATCTGCATCACGAGGATTATTTTGTAAGTAAATACCATATTGTTCTAAATCATATCTAGGTGATAAACATGCAACAAGTTCTATATCACAACCATTACATCCACCACAATTAACAATACAAACATTAATAGAAGTTTTCCTTACAATATCCTTTAGACGATCTAACATTGTTTTACCTCTAAATGAAAATTATCTCTTTTTGATTTAATTACTTAAAATTTTAATATGTCTTTATAATTTAATTATTTTAATTTAATATAAAATTTAATAAATTTATTTTCTAATCATGTCTAAAAATTCTTTTTTACCTTCATCAACAGCTTCATCATAAGTCATATGTCCATATTGAACTTCTTTTGCTAATTTAACTTTTAATTGAGTTGCTTCTTCTTCTGATATTAAAGCAAGAACATCAACAAACCAGAAAAATTTTAAATCTATATGTAATTTAAGCATTAATTCTTCATGTAATGATGATTCAAATGTAGAATGAAGAGACTCAAGAGAGGACATATCTAAATTATCCATAAGTATATCTTCAAATTCATCACTAGATATTCCTAAATATTTAGCAAGAGGATTAATAATATCTTTTTGCCATCTAAAACTTTTAATAATTCTAGTTTTATAAAGTTTTAATCTGCTCTCATCAGTCATAAAAATTCACCATTATAATATAGTAAATAAACATTGAGTAAAAAACCATAATATTACTGAAATAATAATACCAATAACTGTTTCTTTTCTCCCATATCCTGGCCTCATATCTAATACAAAAGCTACTAAAAATAAACCAATACTTATTACAATAAATTGTGGAATAAAGTTAAATAAACCAAAATTTAATGTTAAAAACCAACCAATAATTGCAATAATTAATATTGGTATACTGGTTTCTTTCACTACATATGGTTCTATGTGTTTTTGGTAGCTGTATAAAAGACCACATATAGCCCCAGCAACAAAAACTATTAAATAAATTAATAAATATAGTTTTTCTATCATAATACTCACATTAGTTTATCTTAATTTAATTTAAATTAATTTATAATTAAATAAAAATCAATTAATGTCTTTGACAACAAAAATTGATAGATTAAATAAAATTTATTTATTTAATACAAAAGCCAAAAATGGCATTTTTATATTTTATATAAACCAAATTATAATGGTCTATATAATAATATAATTGATACACATATTACAATAAATGTAATAATAAATGCAATATGCTCTAAATGTTCAGAAAATTCTGAAACTTTCTCAGATCCTTGATATAAAATTAACGGAGTTATAAGTATAGCTATAACTACAAGAGGCCATATTAATTGACTATGGAAGATTACAGCAAGTAAACTTATAAATATAATACCAATTGCTACAAGTGAAGTTAGGATTATAAAATCTTTTTCTTGATTCATTTAATCTCTCCGTTTTATATTTTAATTAAAAATATTGCTAAATAATCATATAATCATTAAAGCAATAGAACCGACTACACCAATAAGAGTAATAGTCATTTGTGACATAACTGAATGATTAGGATTTAACATTGGAGTAGTTGCACTAATTAATCCAGTTATACATGTTATAATAATCATTCCAATTGCATAAGCAACCATTGTTAATGGTCCAAAGAATAATGTTAAGAATAACCATAACAATACATACCAACACATTGATTCTGAAATCATTATGAATCCTCTTAAGAATCCAAAGTGTTCTGTTTCAAAACCTGAAATAATATCTTTGCCTAATGTTATTCCAAATGGAGAATATGGTGCTTTTGTAATTATTGTAACAAAAAACATTAATGCTGCAAGTGGAGCAACAAATATTAAAGGACCATGTACTGCTTGATAAGAAACTATTTGACCTATATCCATAGTATGAACTGTAAGATATAATACTAAAATAGAACCTCCAAATAATGGAAGTTCAGAAGCTGCAGAATAAACAGCCCTTACACAACTAAGTTTTCCATAAGGAGAACCTGATGAAGAACCACAATTATGTTCTACAATTTTATGTACAGCATAAATACCAAATATTAATAATAAAGATCCATAAGTAACATTAGTTACAATTACTGCAGTAACCCAAATTCCACATAATATAACAACAATCGCTAAATAAAATGGTTTAGAAACTGTTTTTGGGAATGATGATTCCTTAAAGAAAAATTTTAAAGAATGTAATAAATATTGTATTATAGGTGGCCCTGGTCTTGATTGAACACGTGCCATAATCTTCCTATGTAAACCTAAAAGTAAGCTTCCAGCAAGGAAAGCAATACATACATTAATTAAAATATCAGCCATTAAATTATACATATAAACGAATACTTTTTTTCATATTGGATTTAATATCCAATAAATGGTTCTTGTATTCTTTCCTCCTTCTCGTCTTTTTTTGGTTTTGCCATAGTAAGTAAACCTAATGAAAGTATAAAAAATGGTATAAATATTATTGCTATAGCATAAACAATCCAATCATCAGGAGTAAATATTAATGCATATAATATCATTATTATTGAAACTACAAGTAAAATACCACTTGCAACTTTTGTTTTATTCATTTTTTCACCTTCATGTACAAATAATAAGAACAATTTCAATTGCTCTTACAATAATAAACAATGAACTTAAGTGTACAATTAATAAAAATGGAGAACCAGGAGTTCTAAACATTTCTGCTTTTGAAGCAAAGAAAGGTGCTATACCAGATTCACCACAAACTCCAATAAAGAGCATTATTGCACCGAAAATCATCATTGCAGTTGGTTTCATTGATTGAATTGCAAGTAAACTAACTGTTCCACATGCTCCAAGTACAATTGCAGCACCTCCAAATAATGGAAGACTACACATCATTGCAATTAAACCATATTGAAAAACAGAATCAAGTACTCCAATCTGTTTTACAGAAGAAATAATACCTATATTTAAGATACCAACAAGGGACATAAATAAAGTAAAATTATATAAATCTCCAGTAATCATTGCACCTGCAGTAGCTATACCACAAATTACAGATAAAAATCTTCTTGCTTTAAATTCTTTTAATCCTACAGATTGTTTATTATCCCCAAGTGTACCAAATTCAGCTTCAACTTGAGTTTCTGTATGACTAATAGCAATTAAGAAAGTAAATATTAATATAGCCACAAACAAGAACAAATGTAATGGATTTAAATAGAATACAATATCCCCTAAAGGAACTATCCCAAGTAAATTTCCACCTAAGCTTGCAAGACTCATAAATATCCTCTAATTTTTTTAAATAATCCATATAAATGTTTATCCATTAATTTTAACATTAATAAACAAATTTTATTTTAATTTTAACCTCATTTTTTACCATATTCTTCTCTCATAAGAACTCCAATTAATCCCATTTTTGTTGCAACTTTTAAGAGTAATCCACAAGCTGCAAGGAATAAACAAAGTAACCAATATTGAGGAGCTACAAAGAATATCCAAAATGAAATAATCCACATACACCAACCAATACCTGAAACTCCACCAATACCATTGATTTCAAATACTGGTAAACCTCTAGCTTTTCTTGAAAGCATGAATAATAAAATACCTCCACCAGCTACAGCACCACCTGTAAAACCAGTTAAGAATACACCATAAGCTATAAGTAATAAGCTTAAAAAGTTAGGAGCAGTAGTTAAAATCTCCATATCATAATTCACTGCCATTGGATTAAATGAAACAGAAGGATTAATTGCTGATTTTTTTCTCATTTCACGAGATATTAAAATCTCAGATATTGCTAAAACTTCAGCAAGTTCTACTACTAAACCTGGCAAAATAAAAGATTCTGCAAGATCTGTACCTACACCTGCAACGATAATCATCATTGCAAAACCAACAACATCAGTTAAGATAAGAACATGAATATCTCTTTTCTGCATTGCAATAGCAATTAAACTAAAAAATCCAATTATTAATCCAGTATAAATTGCAGGAACATACATACTTGAAAATATTGGTGGAACAGTAGAAGGAACATATATCATTAATTATTCCTCCTATTTTGTTTTCTATGTGCTTTTAAATTATTTTGTTCCACCTCAGAAGCAATTAAATCAGAATTAGATATTGCAACTTTAACATCTTTCTTAATGTTTTCAGGATCATTTCTCCTATTCATAGTATAATTAACAGAAAGCCATGATGCAATAATAAATGCCATCATCAATATAGAAGATTCAAGAACTGTATCAAAACCTCTAGTATAATATAAAATTTCATCAATTAATCCACCAGGAGATGAATAAATACTTGTACCAAAGTATGGAGATATGTTCATGACAAATTGAGCCAATGGAGAAACATAAGAATTAATCCATCCTAATTTAGGAGCATATTGTGGATATGCAGATTTAGTAATTCCTGGACTTACTAAAGGTTCACCTCCACGAGCATAAGGTGCCATAGACAATCCTTGTTCAACTTGAACTTGAGGAGCTTCTCTTGGATAAAGTTGGTCTACATTTAACCCCATAGGAACCATAAATCCAATAATTAAAAATATTCCAAGAATTAAAGCAAATAACCTAGGAATCTTTTTAGGACTTGCTAACTTATTCCAAATATCTGCTATTTTCATAAGTGAGCCCCCATAAAATTAAATATCATTAAACATCAGCCCCTATTTCTTCTAAACGACTAATTGCTCTAAGTAAAATTAATGTACAAATTACAGAAGTTGCAATTAATGTTAAAAGAGCTAACATGTGATTATAACATAAAAAAATCAATGAAACACCAATAGAAGCAACCTCTGTATTTAAAGTCCTTATAACAGGATCTTTAACCCCAGGACCCCAGCATGCTGCTAAAGTACCAATAATAGCTAAGAATATTCCTGTATAAAACCAAATGTAAACATTAAACATTAGGACCACCTTCACTATTTTTAGTTCTAATTTCATTAATTTTTAAAATAGACATTAAAAATACAATAGTAGATATTGGACCTAAAATTGCAATTGCAAATGCTACATCTAAATATTTAAATGCAACTACAGCAAGTACAAAACCTGCATCAGCAATATCAAAAAGAATAACTTTATCCAATGGTTTTTTAACAAGTATTATACCAATTGAACCAATTATCATTAATGCTATTGATACTGTTGTAATATTAAAAAATCCTAGAAAATCCATCTTTATTCTCCATCTAAGACAATTTCATTATCTAATTTATTCAATGTATATGCAATTGCATTAGCACTTACAGTAGAAGTTACAAAGAAAGCAGCTGCTACAATAAGAGCAAAAGGTGTATTAATATATAAGGCAATTATTGCTGGAACTGAAAATCCAATAACATTAATATATAATAATTTTTCAGCTCTATTTTGAGTTATAAGTGCACGTAATGCCATCAAAATAGTAATAATCCCTAAAATCTCTATATACATTTTATCGTCCCATTTTTTATTCATAATACCATTCATTTAAAAACATCTAAAACTCAATAAAAATGTTTATTAAACAAATAATACATTTAAAATCATTAAACATACAAACTAAAATTATTCCCTCAAAACAAAAGAATAACCTAATACATAACATTCAAACTAAATTATTCTCCAAAGAATAATATTTATTAATTATTCTAATTCAGTATATCTATTAAATTTTTTTGCAATTTTTCCTAAAAGTTTTGTACTAGCTGGATGATGTAAACCTTGAATAGTGAATATAGCAATCACCATACCTACTACAAACATAATAGGTTTAAAACCTGCATATTTAGATAAAAGACATACAATTACAGTCATTGTTAAAGAACCTGTTGTACCAGCATAACCTGGATCTGCACATAATCTATTTCCAATATAAACTAAAAATGCAGCAAGTATTCCACCATTTAATCCTAAAACCATTACACCAATACTAGCAAGTAAAGTACCTGCAGATGCATCAGGAGAGCATAAAATATTACCTTGGAAAAATCCACCAGATAAATCTCCTCCTCTTTCTTTTATAGAACGAGCAACATTATCTGCTCCTTTAACACCTGGTTCTTCAGGTAAGCCAAGATAAGTATCAATAATAACAAAATTAAGCCATGAAATAATAGCAGCAAGAATAATACCCAAAATTTCATTCATTAATAATCACCTATCCTTATTAATAAATTAAGTAAATTACAAGCTATCATTATTCCTCACCTTCTGTATTTGGTGCATTTGGAAATACATACTTAAACAAGTATTTTACAAATATTGCAGATAAAATACCTACAATAAGAGCAAGTACTTTCCCTTCATATAACCAATAAAAATTGATTGAAAAACAGAAAGCTAAAACTCCCATAGCTATAATAGGTGTTGGAAATATAGCACTGTTAGTCCATGAAAACCTTCTAGGCTTTTCAGGTAAAAATGGCAATCTTAAAATTAAAGCCATTATAATAGAAACAATAATTGTAATTAAATAATTTAACAATAATGTTGTTTCACTAATTAGAAAAATCATAATTAATAATATTTAAATGATTCATATATATGTTTTTTGTCTTAATTTTAATAGTTTAAATTGTTAATAAATTGAAAGACAATGAATGAAGTATTATAATATGGAACTATATAAATTAAACAAATATAACATTGTAAAATAAGAATTTTAAATAAAAATATAAAATAAAATAAAAAAATAAAATAAATTAAATAAATAATAAAATAATAAAAAAAGCATTTATAAATTAGATAAAGTAATAATTAAACAAAAAAATATATAGAAAAAAATTCAATTAAAAGCTTTAATTATTAAAAAATAAGCTTAATAATTAAAAAAAATAAAATATTTAAAAAATATATTGAAAATAAAATAGTTTTAATAATATAAAACAAATTTTAAGAAAAAATACAAAAATTTTAATTAAAGTAAAATGTTAAGAAAATTATGAATTTACAACAATAAAATTAAAAAATGTTAAAATAAAGAATCTTAAAGACCTAATTAAAAATCACAATAATAAGATTAAAAAATGTTAAAATAAAGAATCTCAAAGACTTAATTAAAAATTAAAAATATAATCATAAATTATCTTTAAACCAATTTATAGTTTCTTTTAGTTGATCTTTAAATTTACTTGAATCAATTTTAAAATTAATATTACTTTGATTAGAAATATCTGCAATAGAATGTTTAATATCACCTAAACGTTCTTCTTCATATTTAGGTTCTATATCACTACCTAAAACTTCTTTTATAATTGAATATAATTCATTAACAGATAAACCTTTACCACTAGCAATATTTACAACACCATTATAATCAGATTCACATGATAAAATATTTGCTCTCACAATATCTTTAACATAAATAAAATCACGAGTTTGCTCTCCATCTCCATAAATTATAGGTTGATTACCAGTTAATAATGCACTAATAAAATTAGGAATAACTGCAGCATATGAAGAATTTAAATTTTGTTTTGGCCCAAAAACATTAAAATACCTAAGAGAAACAGAATTTAAACCATAACTTTCATGAAATGCCTTAAGATATAATTCAGAACTTGCTTTTTGTACAGCATATGGAGAAGCAGGCATATAAGGCGCAGTTTCTTTAAGAGGAATATTTGGATTTTCACCATAAATAGCTGCAGATGAAGAGAATACTACTTTTTTAATATCATTATTTTTACATGCAGTTAGCAATTTCAAAGTAGCATCAAGATTGTTAGAGTTACTAAGTACTGGTTTTTCAACACTTTCAGGTACACTAGCAAGAGCAGCTAAATGAAATACATAATCTTTATCTTTTAAGATTTCATCTAAATCTAAATTATTTAAATCTCCTTGAATTAGTGTAATATTTTTATTATCTGGATTTTTTAAATTTTCGATTTTACCAGAAGATAAATTATCAATAATTGTAACCTTATTAGAAATCATTAATTCATCAACAATATGTGAACCAATAAAACCTAAACCACCAGTAACAACAATATTTTTTCCTTCCATCATATTCCCTTACTTATTTTTTATTAAATTTAAAAAAAAATAAAAATTTAATAATTATTATAATAATTATAATTTATAATTAAATAAATATAAAGTTTGTTGTAATAATAGAATATTTTAATAAAATTTAGATTTTATTTAAAAATAAAGCCTGTTGAATCTATTTTCTATAATAATTTAGAAATATTAATACTTGAAAATTAAATTTAAAAAATTGCTCTGAAAATTAAAATGATTTAAAAAAGATTAAAAATAGTTATAAAATTAAAATCCACATAATCAATAATTTTAAAAAAAATAAGATTTTAAGAAATAAAAAAATATAAAAAAAGAATATAAAATTATAATTCCTCACCTGTAAAATTGTGGAAACCACAACCAATACATTCATGTTCTTCTTCAACATCTGGAGGAGCATTAACAAGTTCTTGTAAAGTTACAGTGTAAAATGCATTTTTATGTGTTCCATTCATCATTGGTCCTTTACCAACTACAGGAGATACACCTTTAAAGTAACATGGAATATTACCAGTTCCTCCAATATCAACTAAAATTGGTTCAAACATTGCAATGTTTTCAAAAAACATCATACTTTTACCAACTTCTTCTTGAGGTGCTTCAATAGTAAAGACAAATATATTATTATCTAACATTTTAAGACCAACATATTTATCATCAAATTCATAATAATCATCATTTTGTCTTTTGAAAAGAACCACATTACTAATATCACTAGATGGCATATAATCACCTTTTTATATTATATATTAAAATATGAATACATAAGTTTTGTATATAAAATAATAACTTATAAATATATAAAGTTTTTCCCAAGTATTAAAATTATAAATTTAATATTAAAATTTAAAACTTTAAGATATATCTACTAACTATTAAAGCTATAAGTTTAATATTAAAATATAAAACTTAAATAAAGATACTAATTCTTTTTAAATTTAATAAAAATCGTTTATAATAAATATAAAGTATTAAAATTCAAAATATAAAATAAAAATTATTCTAATTTTAAAATAAATAATATTAAAAAAATTGAAATTTAAAATAAACCATTTTTTTAAATATTTAATTAATATTAAAATTTTTTTAAAAAATCTTTTTTAAAGTTCTTAAATAAATTATATTAAATATAATTATAATATATATAATATTATTATGTCAATTTTATTAGAATTAGATTAAATTCAGATTCTAAATATAATATTCACATAATTTAATATTTTTATAAATCTTATTTTTATATAAAAATTAATTTTAAAATATTTATATGGTGTAAATCATGAATGAATACAATATCGATATTGGAAATAGAATTAAAGAACTTAGAGAACTTTACGAAATTTCAACTAAAGAAATGTCTGAGAAATTAGACATTGATGAAGAGAAATATATTGAATATGAAGATGGAAAAAATGATATTCCTGCAAGTTTAGTATATGAAATTGCAAATATTTTTAATGTTGATATGGGATTACTTTTAACTGGAGAAGAAAGTAGAATGGCTATCTTTGAAGTTACTCGCGCTGGTGAAGGTGTTTCAGTTAATAGAAGAAAAGAATATAAATATGAAAATTTATGTAAGAAATTTATAAATAAAAAAGCTGAAATGTTTATAGTAACTGTTGATCCAAAAGAAGATGCAAAACCTAGTTTTAACTCACATCCTGGACAAGAATTCAATTATGTCCTTGAAGGTTCATTAAAACTTTACATTAATAATAATGAAATAACCTTATACAAAGGAGATTGTGTTTTCTTTGATTCAACTAGAGAACATGCAATGATTGCATTAAACAATGAAGAAGCTAAATTTTTAGCTGTACTTATGTAAATCTAAATTTTAAAATAATGATTTTGAAATAATAAATAAAATTTTATAAAATATTAATTTAGTACTGATTATTTAATTATTAATTTAATACTAATTTAATAAACTAATAAATAGCTAAGAATAAAACTGCTAATTAAAACTGTTATATAAAAAACAGGTAATTAAAACTACTATAAAAAACAGTTAAATCCAAATTAACTGTTATAAACAATTATTAAATATAAAAATATTATGGGATATAATGACATCACTTATAGGCAAATATGTAAATAGAGTAGAATATGATTCCTATGATGACTTTGCAGAAAATTTTAAATTTGAAATACCAGAAAACTTTAATTTTGGTTTTGATATTGTAGATAAATATGCAGAGATAAGTCCAAATAAAAAAGCACTAATATGGTGTGATGATAACGAGGAAAAAGTATTCACATTTAAAGATATAAAAAAAGAGTCAAATAAAGTTGCTAATTTTTTAAAAAGTATAGGAATTAAAAAAGGAGATGCTGTTTTACTTACTTTAAAAAATAGGTATGAATGGTGGTATACTATGGTAGCACTTCATAAAATAGGTGCTATCGCAATTTCTGCAACACATATGCTAAGACTTCATGATATAAAATATAGATTAAATAGTGCAGATATTAAAGCAATCATAACTATTGATGAAGATAACCTTATTGAAGATTATATGACTGCTGAGAAAGAATTGAATATGGATATTATTAAAATTCTTGTAAGAGATGAAGATTGTGAAGGTTGGTATAATCTCCATAAAGAAATGGCTAATCAATATGATACTTTTAAAAGACCAAAAGGAAATGAAGCAACAACTATACATGATCCATTAGTAATGTACTTCTCATCAGGTACTAGTGGAGAACCTAAAATGATTAAACATAACTGTGCTTATCCAATTGGAGATATTGTAACTGCTAAATATTGGCATGAAGTTGTTGAAGATGGAATACATCATACAACTGCAGATACAGGATGGATTAAAGCAGTATGGGGAAACCTTTATGGCCAATGGATTTGTGGAGCTGCAGTATTTATTTATGATTATGTGAGATTTAATGCACTTGATTTAATTAAAAAAATCACAGAACATCATGTAAATACATTCTGTGCACCACCAACAATTTACAGATTCCTTATTAAAGAAGATTTATCTGACATTGACTTTTCATGTATTAAACATGCTTCTACTGCAGGAGAATCATTACCTCCAGAAGTATTTAATAAATTTAAAGAAAAAACTGGTTTAGAAATTAAAGAAGCATTTGGTCAGACAGAAACTGTTATTAGTATTGGTACATTTAAATGGTTAAAACCAAAATTAGGATCAGTTGGTAAACCAAATCCAGCATTTAAAATAACTCTCCTAGATGAAAATGATAAACCTGTAGAAATTGGTGAAGAAGGAGAAATATGTTTTGATTTAAATCGTGAAAATATTGGATTATTTGATGAATATTACCGTAACCCAAAAAGGAATCATGAAAAAAGATATGGTGGATATTACCATTGTGGAGATAAAGCCTGGATAGATGAAGATGGTTATTATCATTTTGTAGGTAGAAATGATGATGTTATTAAAAGTTCAGGTTATCGTATTGGACCATATGAAGTAGAAAGTGCAGTAATTTCACATCCAGCAGTTGTTGAATGTGCTATTACAGGTTATCCACATGAAATTAGAGGCCAACTTGTAAAAGCTACTATTGTTCTTGCAAATGGTTATGAACCTAGTGATGAATTAATAAAAGACATTCAAAATCATGTTAAAAAAGTTACAGCACCATACAAATATCCGCGTATGATTGAATTTGTTGATGAACTTCCAAAAACAGTTAATGGTAAAATTATAAGAAAAAAAATACGTGAAGATGACCTTAAAAAATATAAATCAGAACAAGAAGCTAAAAAATAAGTTAGAAAGTTAAAATAACTTTCTAAAATTAATTTATTTAACTTATAATACTTAAAAACTTAACATAACTTTTTAAAATAGATTTATTTAACTTATATTTAAAAACAATAAATCAAGAAATAATATAAATCAAAAATAGTAATTATTCAATTAAATAATAGCAAAAAAACTAAACTTGATTTATTTAAGAAAATAAGAAATTTTAAAAATCTTAAATATTTTACGATTAAAATTTTACAAGCCAAAATATACTAATTATTTAAAAGTGATTTAATGACTTATAAAGAAAATTCAAAAAAATTTTTAGATGAAGCTAATATTACCATTGGTGATACAGTAAAAGTTTCAAAAGAAGATGTATCTTATAAAGGAATATTACTTGATAGATCAGAGGATGCAGAAGATAATTATATTGTTTTAAAATTAAATAGTGGATACAATATAGGTATTGAAATTACTAATGCATCAATAGAACTTATTGAACATGGAGATAAACCAAAAATAGGTTATGATGAAACAGAAATACCTCATGATGATAATAAAATGGATATTTCAATTATATCAACTGGAGGTACAGTTTCATCTATTATTGATTATAGTACTGGAGCAGTACACCCTGCATTTACTGCTGGAGATTTACTTAAAGCTAACCCAGAACTTATTGATCTTGCAAACTATGATGTTAAAGCATTATACAATATTTTAAGTGAGAACATGGAACCAAAATATTGGGTAGAAGCTGCAAGAAGTATTGCAGATGATATAAATAATGGTTCCCAAGGTGTAGTTATTGCTCATGGTACTGATACAATGCATTATACATCAGCTGCACTTAGTTTCATATTAAGAACACCTGTTCCAATAGTAGTTACTGGTGCACAAAGAAGTTCAGATAGACCTTCTACAGACACATTTTTAAACCTTATAAATTCAGTAGGTGCTGCTAAATCAGATATTGCAGAAGTTACTGTTTGTATGCATGATTCATTAAATGATGATATATGTGCATTACATAGTGGTGTAAAAGTAAGAAAAATGCATACTTCTAGAAGAGATACTTTCCGTAGTATTGATGGAGAACCAATTGCTTACTTAAAAGATGGAGAAATCCAAAAAACTACAAGACCATATAATAAAAGAGAGGAATGTGAACTTAAACTTTATGATAATGTTGAAGATAAAGTAGCACTCATTAAAAGTTATCCAGGAATCTCTCAAGAAATTATTGATTATTATATAGACAAAGGTTATAAAGGTCTTTTAATTGAAGGAACTGGTTTAGGTCATGTACCAGAATATATGGTTCCATCACTTGAAAGAGCAGCAGATGAAAAAATCCCTTGTGTTATGACATCACAGTGTATATATGGTAGAGTAAACATGAATGTTTACAGTACTGGTCGTAAATTATTAGATGCTCATCTTATATCTGGAGAAGATATGACTCCTGAAGTTGGATATGTAAAACTTTGTTGGGCATTAGGTCAAACTGATGATGTTGAAGAAGTAAGAAAAATAATGGAAACTAATATTGCAGGAGAAATTAATCAAAGAACCTCTGCAAAATACTTTTTAAATTAAGGTGAGACAATGACAGATAAATATAATTGGGAAGAATTAGGCCTTAAAATGGGACTTGAAATACATCAACAATTAAATACTAAATCAAAATTATTCTGTTCATGTCCTACTGAACTTGTTGATGATGATGTAGATTTAAAAATTAAAAGAAATTTAAGACCAACACAAAGTGAACTTGGTCAAATAGATAGAGCAGCACTTCAAGAATCAATGAGAAAATTAAATTTCAACTATGAATCATTTAATAAACATACTTGTCTTGTTGAAACTGATGATGAACCACCTCACAAATTAAATCGTGAAGCTCTTAACCTTGCAATAACTATTTCCGTACTTTTAAATATGCATATTGTTGATGAATTCCATACTATGAGAAAACAAGTTATTGATGGAAGTAATACAAGTGGTTTCCAAAGAACTGGTCTTCTTGCAACTGATGGATACCTTGATACACCATATGGAAGAGTAAAAATTGAAACCATTGGTCTTGAAGAAGATGCTGCAAGAAGAATAGACACTGATGATGAATTTACTGAATTTAGATTAGATAGACTTGGAATACCTCTTGTTGAAATAACAACAGATCCTTCAATGCATCATCCTAAACAAGTTGAAGAAGTAGCATATATGATTGGTCAAGTTTTAAGAAGTACTAATGTTAAAAGAGGACTTGGAACAATCAGACAAGATTTAAATGTTTCTATTGCAAAAGGTGCAAGAGTAGAAATTAAAGGTGTTCAAAATCTTGAATTAATGCCTGAAATTGTAGAAAGAGAAGTTGAAAGACAAATCAAACTTCTTGAAATTAGAGATGAACTTAAAAAACGTAATGCTTCAGTTGATGAAAGAATATATAATCTTGATGAAGTATTAAAAGATACTGAAAGTAAAATATTAAAATCAGCAAAATCTATTAAAGCAATTGTTTTAAAAGGATTTGATGGATTAATAGGTGTTGAAGTTCAAAAAGGTAGAAGATTCGGTACAGAACTTTCAAGTTATGCTAAAAAACGTGGAGTAAGTGGTTTATTCCATACTGATGAATTACCTGCATATGGTATTACACAAGAAGAAGTAGATAAAGTAAGAAAATACTTAAATACAGAACCTGAAGATGCAGTTATTATTGTAGCTCACGATCCAGATATTGCAGAATCTGCACTTCAAGAAGTTATTAGAAGAGCAAAACTTGCATTTACTGGCGTTGTTGAAGAAACTCGTAAATCATTAGATGATGGTAATACTGAATATATGAGACCTCTTGCTACAGCAAATAGGATGTATTTAGAAACAGATATTCCACTTTTCAAAATAACAAATGATATTGTTGAACCTATTAAAAACAATTTACCAGAACTTCCAGATGTTAAAAAAGAAAGATTCATCAAAGAATATAAATTAAGTGAAGATCTTGCAAACCAAATTGTAAGACGTGTTCTTGGTGATGAATTCGAAAATATTTTAAAAGAAACAAAAGTAGATCCAACTATTGTAGCATCAACATTAAGTTCTGATTTAAGAGATTTAAGAAGAGAAGGAACAGATATTAGTTCAATGACCCAAGAAAGACTTATTGAAGTATTTAAACTTCTTGAAAATGATAAAATCTCAAAAGATGCAATAAGAGAACTTATTGAAGCTATGTGTAAAAATCCTAAAAAAGATGCAGAAACAGTAGCAAAAGAAGAAAACTTAAGTTTACTTAGTGAAGATGCAATAAAAAGTATTATTAAATCAATTGTAGATAAAAATGAAAAAATGGTAGAAGAACGCCAAATGGGTGCTATGGGACCTTTAATGGGTATGAGTATGAAACAACTTAAAGGTAAAGCAGATGGAAGTCTTGTAAATAAAATAGTAAGAGAAGAAATACAAAAACGTATTTAGATAATTCTAAATACTTTTTATATCTTTAATATTATTTAGAAAACTTTCTAAGAATTAAACTTTAAAAAAAAAATATAATTTTAAATATTTTTTTTATACTTTTTATTTTAAAAAACTCAAAAATAAAAAATAACAATAAATACCTAAAAACAAGAAAAAAACAAAAATAGAAAATAAAAAAATAACAATAAACAAATTAATTAGAAAAATAAAAATAAAGTCTTAACAGTAAAAATAAACTGTTAAAATGGAAATAATATTAATATCCACCATATTTATCTTGTAAAAATACATAGATAAAGAATGCAATTAACAGTATTACAATTACTGGTAAGAGCCATATAAACAAGTAAAATATAATTATTGCAAGTAAAATAGCAATTAATATATAAACTAAATCTTGAGTTTCCATAAAAATAATATTATAAAACATAGTATATAAAATATTGGAATTATTAAATATAATAAAAATTTGTTTTAACTCAAAAAATAAGATTTAAAACATAAAATCATGAGATTTTAAGAAATATTTTAACTTAAAAATAATATTTAAAATTTAAATAAGTAAAAATTTCAAAAACATGATTTTATGAAAAATAAAATATAATAAATATTATATTATAATATATTATTAATTAATTTATTTAAATTAAAAAATCATAAGAGAAACAAAATATGAAAATTCTAATTATAAATAATAAAGGTCAATATAATCATAGAATTCAAAGAAGTTTACAAAATTTAGATATACCCTGTGAACTTGTTCCTAATCATTTAACTGTTGAAGAAATTAAAGAAAAAGAACCAATGGGATTAATATTAGGTGGAGGACCATCAATTACAATGAGTGGTAATAGTCTTGATTACATTGGCGAGATAGATGTTCCAATTTTAGGTATTTGTTTAGGTCATCAACTTATAGCTCAAAAATTTGGTGGAGATGTTGAAACATCAAAAACTGAAAGTTATGCACAAGTTGAAATTAATATTACTAATGAAGAAGAACTTCTTAAAGGTTTAGCACCAAAAATGGATGTTTGGACATCACATAAAGATGAAGTTAAAAAATTACCTGAAAACTTTAAAATCTTAGCAAGTTCAGATATTTGTGATATTGAAGCTATGAAACATAATACAAAAGATATTTATGGAATTCAATTCCACCCAGAAGTTCATACTACTCCTAAAGGAGATATAGTATTCCAAAACTTCTATGAAATTTGTAAAAATAATTTAAATAAATAATAATTAAGATTAATAGATTTAACTAAAGTAATGAGGAGTCAAAATGATTAATAATGTAGATGAATTAAGAGAAAAAGCTATGGAAAATAAGCCAGAACTTAAAAGAGAAAGAATTAAAATACCAATTGGTGATGATGAATATGAATTCAACATTGCAGGTGTTGGTGAAAAAAGTATCATTCTTAGAAAATTTGTTAAATATGATGATATAATGGATGCAATTGAAGCTGGAAATGATACTGGTCTTGAAAAAATAGTTTTAGATTTCATTGATGAATTTGAAACTAAAGAAGATGAAGAATAAAATCTAAGAGGAATTAACAATGTGGACCCCTAAAGGTTTTATAGATGAAGCAATTGAAAAAGTAAAAGATGAAATTAAAGATGAAAAAGCAGTAATTGCATTATCTGGTGGTGTTGACAGTTCTGTATGTTCTGTTCTTGTTGGTGAAGCTATTGGAGATAATTTAACTGCTATCTTTGTAGATCATGGACTTTTAAGAAAAGGTGAAGCTGAACAAGTTGTAAATACATTTAAAGATAGATTAAATTTTATTTATGTTGATGCATCAGATGAATTCTTAGAAGCTCTTGAAGGTGTAATAGATCCTGAAGAAAAAAGAAAAATCATTGGTAAAAAATTTATTGATGTTTTTGAAAGAGAAGCTGCAAAAATTGATGCTAAATATTTAATTCAAGGAACTATTGCTCCTGATTGGATTGAAAGTCAAGGAAAAATTAAATCCCACCATAATCTTGCACTTCCAAGTGGTATGGTCTTAGAAGTAGTTGAACCTATTCGTGAATTATACAAAGATGAAGTAAGAGAAATTGGTGAAGAATTAGGACTTCCTGATGCTATTGTACATCGTCAACCATTCCCAGGTCCAGGTCTTGCAGTAAGAGTTATTGGAGAACTTACAAGAGAAAAAATTAAAGTATGTCAAAATGCTGATGCAATTGTACGTGAAGAAGTTGAAAAATCAGGCTTTGATAAACAATTATGGCAATACTTTGCAGCTTTAACTAATACAAGAGTTACTGGTGTAAAAGGAGATCAAAGAGACTTTGGTTACCTTGTTGTTGTAAGGATGGTTGCATCTATAGATGCTATGACTGCATATGTACCTGAAATTCCATGGGAACTTATTAGAACAATATCAAAAAGAATAACATCAGAAGTTTCTGAAGTAACACATGTATCTCTTTCAATAAGTGATAAACCACCTGCAACTATTGAATTTGCTTAAATCAAGAAAGGGATTTAAATGGAAGGTGCAAAAACAAAATTTTGTATTTATTGTGGTAAAGAAATCCCAATAAATACTAAAAAATGCCCTTACTGTATGCAATGGCAAGAACAAGAAGAAAATATTTCTAGAAACCATTTTATTAATGATTATGTATCACCAGAACAAGAAGAAAAATTAAAACAAAGAGAAATATTAAGAACTAGAGAACTTGAAAAAGAAAAAGAAGAAAAAGAATTCTATAATAAATTAAATAATCCTCAAAGAGAATACTCAAATGTATTACCTCTTAGAAGAGAAATTTTATTATTAATTTTTGGTGGTGACATATATACAATATGGTGGTTTTATAAAAATAGCACCTATTTAAAAAATGATTATAATAGAAATATTAACCCAGGATGGCGTACACTTTGTTTTATAATACCTATTGTTAACTGGTTTATGTATTATTACTTATTAAAAGATTATAAAGAAATTCTTGACAAAGAAAATATTGAAGGATACTCACCAATTGAAAATACTTTATTATACATTTTTATACCAGTAATAGGTACATTTTGGACATTTTGTAATGTACAAGAATCAATTAATCAATTATGGATTAAAAAACAAATAGATTTACCTGTTCGTAGAAACTTTACAAATGGAGAAATTGTATTTATGATAATTATGTTTATTATTACAATATTCATAATAGCATCAGTAATAGCATATATAATACCAATAATAAGTTTAATAGCTCCATATTAAAAACACGAAAAATATATATTTCTAGTTTATAAACTAAATATATATTTTTAAACATTAAATTACTTTTTTTAAACAATTTTATTTTAAATAGCTAAAAAATTATTGAATTAATAAATTTTGAGATATTATGAAAGCTGGAAGACAAAGAACAACAAAACATGCTTACCTTGAAAAACTTACAAGAGATATAAAAATGAAATCAGTAAAGGTAGGTAAAGACCTTGAAGGTAGTACACCTCCATCAGTATTTATAGGAAGATGGAGTTACCCTAAAGTATATGCTGGACCTATGATGGCAAATCAATTAGGTGACACTTATATTATGGATTCACCAGAGTCATGGTTAGATCAAAATAAAACTCAAAATGAAATATTAAATTATAGAATGAATCTTGTAAGAGGAAAACAATTAATTGATATTAAAGATTTAAACAACCCCTATGTTGAAAAACTACAAGATATTTCACTTGCATCTAAATCAACAGATGCAGAAGCAAATTTTCTAAAAAAACCAAGAGGTGCACAATTATCACAAGAATCAATGCCACATGGACCAAGTGGAATACTTGAAAAATTTGATATTGATGCAGTAAGATGGGATAAACAACTTGAAAAATCATATTATGATACAGATTTAAGAGCTACAGATGCAGTAATGGCATTACATAATAAAAATGTTCCATTTTCAGCTGTACAAAAAGCATTTTCAGTAGGTGCATTTGGTATTGGTAAAAATAGAAAATTAGTACCTACAAGATGGTCTATTACAGCATGTGATTCAGCACTTGCAGATAAACTATTAAAAGAAGTAAGATACAATCCAATTATTGATACTTATAGAGTATATGAAAATGAAGCATTAAATAATTATTATGCAATAATCTTAACTCCAACAGAATGGCAATATGAGTGGACTGAAGGATTTTATAAAGTTGAAAATAATGAAGAATTAGTTTTTTCAGATTATGAAACTAATGAAGATAAAAAAGAATACTCAACAGTAGGTGGATGTTATTATACAAGTAAAATGGTAGTTCTTGATGCATTAAATAAAATGAAATTACAATCTGGATTAATTGTATTAAGAGAAGCATATACAGGTTATGTTCCAATGGGTGTTTTTAATGTTCGTGAAAACATGAGAGAAGCTATGGGAAAACCATATAAAGAATTTGAAGATTTAAAATCTGCACTTGTATATGTAGGTAAAAACTTTAAAATTCCATTAAGTAGATACATTAAAATAGGAACTTTACTTAATGAAATGTTACATACAAAACAAACTACACTTGACTCATACTTTAAAAAAAGTCCAAAATTCCAAAACTAACATTAAAATAAAAAAAAACCTACAAAAAATTAAGTCCAAAAACTAAACCCTAAAACCAAAAAAAATCCAATACAAAAAACTAAACCCTAAAACCAAAAAAAGTCCACAAAAAAAATCCAAATACAAAATTAACTTTAAAATTAAAAAAAATATATACCAATGGATTACAATAATTTTAATGATAGTCCAAATTGTAATCCAAGAAAAAAATAAGAAAGATTAAAAAATCTCCTCTTTATTATTAATTTTCTTTTCATTATTATATAAAAATATCTAAAAAATAATTGAAATATTTATTTAAAAAATGTTTTCTAAATAATAATAAAATTACTGATATTCTTTAACTGTTTCAATAATTTCATTTAAATTCTCTTTTTTTAATGAAGAAATATCAAGATTTTTAATTTCAAGGGCTATTCCTTTTTCTTTAAGTCTATTATAATTAGGACATTTAGTAACCATACCATGATTATCTAAAACTAATTTTTGTTTTAAGTTCCATGAAAAATGTTTTGGATCATCATTATGAATAAATACATTAATTCCTCTTTTATTTGAATGAACTACATTATCAATGTTTTTCTTGAGATAATTACAAGCATCAATATATTTATTTAAATTATAATTAGCATTTTTAAGTTCACTTATAATTCCACCTGCAGTAATCTCACTAGATTTAAATGACTTTAAAAGTATTTTATTATTTTCAAATACATCATTATTATTAGTTGAAATAAATCCACCATCTTCAACATTTAAAATCTTAGGTGAACCAGTAGATCCTACAATGATATCTGAATATTTACCATTTGCAAGTTTAGAATCTCCTATTGAACCAGATACATCTTCAATTAAAATTACATTATTATCATGACAAACTTTTGAAATTTCTGAAATATCTTGTTCTGCAGTATATGCTGCAAAACTAGTTAAAATTAAACCATTAATTTTAGATTTATCTACTTGACTTAAAGTATTATTAAGTTCATCAATATCAATTAAACCTTGATTAGTTTTAATTGTTTCAAATGGTTTATTTAAAAATCTTGAAATTTGTTTAAATCCATTCCATCCACCTTGATCTGGAATAAACACATTACCAGTTAAATATGAAAGTCCTATAAAAATTGCTGCATTACCACTTGATACAATATGTGCATAATCATGATTCGTGATGTTTTTTATTTTATCCTCTGCAAGATTAATATATGAATCAATATTAAGAGGATTCCTACCTAATGCAATTTCAGATTTAATTTTTCTTGTATCATTTGATGGTTGTTTAAATTTTAAATCCATTATACTACCCACTAAAAAATTTAAAAATATATCTATTTTATATAAAAAATTTAAAACTATATTTACATTATATAAAAAAAATTAAAATTATATCTAAATTATATGAAAAATTTAAAAATAAAAAAATTATACATCAACAATTAAACTTGTAGTTTTATCAATTAATGAATCTTCGATATAGATTGAGTCATTCTGTTTATCTGAAATATTATATATCTTTGATAAATATTCAATATCTGGTTTAAATACTTCATCATTTGGAGTAAACATATTATTTAATTCATCTTCAAAGTAATCTGGACAATCAATTAAGACAATACATATATCCATTTTACCAGTATGTAAACCTAAAATATCTAAAGCTTTTGAGATTTGTCTTTGAGCTGAAATTCTAAGACATAATTCAATACCTAAATCATTAGCTAAGTTTTCATCTCTCTGAAATGCTTTAATTGCTTCAATAGTACCCTGAAGAACATGTCGCCTACCACCAATAGCATGAGCATTTAATAATTGAATAACTCCAACATCACAACATTGATCTTTAATTTTATCAATATCTTTTAATGTCTTAGATACATCATCTATTTCTCCAGTATATCCTAAAATCTTAATATTACTTGTAATATTCTCCAATATAATACCCTCTAAAGATTTTTATTTAAATTAACAAATAAGAAACATGAAAATTAGAAAAATCTAAATTTCATTTAATTATATAAAAGAAAATAAAAATTAATCAATAATATAGTTATAAATAAACTATAATTAATTTATAAATATTTAAATTAAAAATAAACTAAAACTAATTAAAATTAATTTATAAATAAAATCTCATTAATAAATAAACTAAAATTAATTAAAATTAATTTATAGATAAAAAATATCCAAGTTAATAAAAATTAAAATAAATTAAAATTATTTAAGAATAATTTTATTTTCTTTTTTATTTTCATCAACTTCTAAAATTCTATTTACTCCACTTAAATATGCTTCAATACTTGCATTAATAATATCAGGTTCAGTTGCTCTTGCAGAAAGAATTGTGTCTCCTTTTCTAAGTTTTACAATTACATCAATAAGTGCATCTGCACCACCAGTAATAGCATCTACATGGTATTCTTCAAGTTTAATATTTGTAAATTCATTAATACTACGATTTACAGCATTAATTGCAGCATCAACAGGACCTAAACCCATACCTGCTTCAAGAACTTCTTTATTATCAATTTTTAATTTAATTGATGCAGTAGGTGTAACTTTATTACCTGAAACTACAGTGAATTCTTCAAGATTAACTTTTTGTTTTAATTCTTTTTCTAAGACATTATCTGCAATAGCTTGTAAATCTACATCAGTAACACATTTACCTTTATCACCAAAGGATTTAACTTGTTCAAATATTTTATATAATTGTTCTTTATTAACTTCAATACCTAATTCTTTAAGACGATTGTTTAATCCTTTAGTTCCTGTATGTTTACCAACTACAAATTTTCTATGACGGCCTAATAATTCAGGAGTAATAGATTCATAAGTTGAAGCATTTTTAATAACTCCATCTGCATGTATACCAGATTCATGAGCAAATACATTTTCTCCAACAATTGCTTTATTAGGTTGTAAATAAACACCAGTTAATCTTGAAACTAATTTTGAAGTATTGTATAATTGATTAATCTTAATATCAGTAGTATATTTTCCTTCATAAAGATTGTTAAATGCTACTATAATTTCTTCAAGAGCTGCATTTCCTGCACGTTCACCAATACCATTTATTGTAGAATGGATTTCACTTGCTCCACCACGAATAGCTTGTAAAGTATTAGCAACAGCAAGACCATAATCATTATGACAATGAGCACTTAAACTTGAATCTAAAACAGATAATTTTTTATAAAATTCATATGATTTCTCAGGAGTAAGAACACCTACAGTATCACATGGACATAATCTATCTGCTCCACAATCAATACCTGTTTGAAAGGCTTTTATTAAAAAATTAATATCTGTTCTTGTTGCATCTTCTGCAGAAAGTTCAACAATTAAACCATGATCTTTAGCATATTCAACATTTGACACTATACTATCAAGTACCTTATCTCTTGTAGTTTTTAATTTATAATTAATATGAATATCACTTGTAGGTACAACAAGATTTACTGCATCAACATCACATTCTAAACATGCATCAATATCTTTTTTAACAGATCTTGCAAAACTTGAAATCTCTGCATCAAAACCTTGTTTAGTGATTTCTTTAATAGCCTCTTTTTCTCCTTCTGAAGTAATAGCAGAACCTGCTTCAATCATGTTTACTCCAATTTCATCTAATTTTCTTGCTATTCTTAATTTCTCACTTGAAGTAAGTGAAACACCTGGAGTTTGTTCTCCATCTCTCAAGGTTGTATCTAAAATTTGAATTTTCATATTAATCACTATTAAATCTTAAATAATTAAATTAAGTTAATATTTGTAAAATATAATATAAACCTTTTCTATTTAAAATTTTAAAACTAAAAAATAAATATATAAACTATTCTCTAGAACCTTAAAAACTAAAAATAAATATATAAACTATTCTCTAGAACCTTAAAAACTAAAAATAAATATATAAATTTAATATTCAAGATTCTAAAAACCAAAAAATAAACATTCTTAATTTAAAATCTTAAAACTAAGTTAATATAAACTTTTAATATTTATTATAATAAAATTAAAGTTTGCTTATTATATTTTTTATAAAAATTTATACTTTAAAATTAAATTTAAAAAAATTATAATCTCAAAAACACTTTAAAATTAAAGAAAATTAATACCACTTCAAACCAAAAAACTTTAAAATTAAATTTAAAAAAATTATAATCTCAAAAACACTTTAAAATTAAAGAAAATTTACTCAAAAATTATAGAATTTAAAATTCTAAAAATTAAAATAAAAAATAAATGATTTAATTATCTTGAGCTATTACAGAAATGATACGAGTTAAACTTCTATGTACTTTAATTTCATATCTTTCTAATAATTTAAACCCTACCTCATTTAAATACTTATCAATATCAACGAAATGTGGACTAGCCATAACTAAAAGTGCATCTTTTTTCATATTTCTCTTAATTGCAACTAAAAAATCTCTAAAAATTAAATCATCACGACCACCAGTAGTTGTAGAAATACCATAAGGAGGGTCAGTTACAACTGCATCACATAATTCATACATATTTAACTCATTAATATCTACTTTAAATGTTTTATAATCTTTAATTCCTAAATATTCACAGTTAATAGCTGCACCATTTTTCATATTCCAATCAACATCAGTACCTACAACACGTGCACCAATTAATCCACCTTCCATCAAACTTCCACCAGTTCCACAAAATGGATCAAGTAATAATTCTCCTTTTTTAATTCTTGAAAGATTTACCATACATCTTGCAAGTTTTGGAGACATACATCCAGGATGGAAAAATGGTCTTTTATGAGGTTTAAAATTTTGGAAATATTTTTTATTTAAAACATAATCTTCTTTACAAATATAAACATCATTTTTATAAATAATTAGACGTACTTTAGTACCTGGATTTGAGAGATTAACTTTAATATTATTTGAATTATTTAAAATAATACTTCCAATATGTCTTTCACATGCTTCAACATTTACATCACTATTAAAAGTTTTAGTACGAACTGCAAATGTTTCATTTATAATATCATCCCAATTTATAGATGCAATATCTTCATCTAAACTATTTAAATCAGATTTTAATAAAACATTATTAATTTGATGAGTTAAAGCTAAACGTTCAACAAGACGTTTATACATATAATCAAAATCATCATTTCTAATAGAACTTAATATAACAAGTCCTGGTCTTAATTTCTCAATAGAACAATCAAACTCTTCAGCTTCAATAACTGCTTTAAGTTCTGCCATAGGTAAAGTTTCATGTTCTTGAGATTGAATTAAAAGAAGTTCCATAATTATCACTCTAAAAAAATATGATACATATAAAATTTATAAGCAAAAAAATTTAACAACGACTCATAAAATAGAAAAAGTCTAAAAAAATCATAAACTCATAAACTAAAAAAGAATTTAAAAACAACTTTAAAATTTATAAATGCTTATTATAAAAATATTAATTCCAAATATTTGAAATCTTAGTTTTAAGTAAAGTTGGAAGTATTTTAAATAATAATCCTGTTTTTAAAAATTCTTTAATAAGTATAATCTGTTTATCCATATCACCATATTTTGAAATAAATTCCTCACCATTATTTAATTTAACTTTATCAAATAAATAATCTAAATCATTATTAGATAATGAATTTAAAGTTTTATGTACTTTCATTTCATTTTTTAATTCATCACCAAAAGAATCATTAAAACTATCAATATATCTATTTAAAATAGCTAAATCATCTTTAATTAATGATTCAACAATAATTTTAGATAAAATATTAACTGTATTAAAAGATAATATTAAGCCTCCACCAGTAGTAGGTTTAACTTGGCTTGCTGCATCACCAATTAATATTACTCTTTTATTTACAATAGTTTTATTCTTATCATAAATTGGAATATAACCATGATATTTTTCTAAAATCTCATATTGGGAAATATTTAAATTAGAATTTTTAAAAGCTCCCTTAGATTCTAGAAAATCTTCTATAATACTATTTTGAACTTTATAATCATCATTAGAAAACAAACCAATTCTATAAAGATTATCAGAAACAGGAATAAACCATAAAAATCCAGGTAAAACATCTTCATTTATAAAAACATCAACATAATCAGGATTAAACTTTTGATTTATTCTAACTAAATATTGATCTGCATTATAACATTTAGATTCATTTTTTAATTTTTTAGAAACTAAAGAATTACAACCATCTGCACCTACAATAATTTTAGAAGTGATGGTTCCATTATTAGTTTTTATTAATCCTTTATCAATATCAATATCCTTAACTTTATGTTGAATAAAGAATTTAACTCCATTATCTTTAGCACGTTTAGCTAAAAATTGGTCATATCCAACTCTATCAATAATAAATGCAACAGAATCTTCTTTTTCAACTTTTAATAGCTTATTTGGAGAATGGAGATAAGAACCTTTAACTTTATTTAATATTAAATCTGAAGGTAAATCATTAATATCTAAAATATCCCTACTTAAAATACCTGCACATTGTAAAGGATAACCTATAATTCTCTTTTTTTCAACAATACATACAGATACATTTTCTTTTACTAAATTATAAGCTAAAGTTGAACCAACAGGACCTCCACCAATAATTGCTACATCAAAATCAAAAGTCATTATTTTACCCTTTTTATATTTTATAAAAAAATATTAAAAAATAGAAAAAATTAAAATTTAAATTTACGATCGTGTTTTGCTAAGACACTATCCCTAGTTTTATTAGGTTTATCTTCTTCATGATGATTCTTATTAATATCTTCATCATAGTTTCTATTTTTATTTGAATTATGATTATATTCTTCACTTATATGTTTTTCTTGATAAAAATCATTATTATCATATCCATGATATCTAGGATTAGATTGATTATATCCATGATATCTTACATTAGAATCTTCATCTCTAGAATACCCTGGATTAAAGTTTGTACCTCTAGAATCATCATAATTATTATTTTCATTTCTAGAATACTTTGGATTAGGATTTTCATAATATCTTGGATTAATATTTTCTTCTCTAGAATATCTTGAATTCATTTGAGAAGAAGGATATTGATTTTCTTGGTATTCTTGAGAATATCTTTGAGAATTATAATTATCTCTAGAATAATCATTATCATATCCATGTTTATTTATTCTACGTCCTTGATAATTAATTCCAGAATTTTTTCTATGATTATTTACTATATTATCATCTTTAAATTTAATATTTCCATCAATGTTTCTAACAGCTTGATTAATAGTTTCATCAAACTCATCAGGATCTTGATAATCATTATAGTAAATTTCATTATCTCGAGGAGTATTTAATGGTTCATTACTTAAACCATAAAATGAATCATCTTCATATTCTGGATAATTCTCCTTAATATATGAGTCTTTAATATTAGGTCTAGATTCATTATAAACAGTACCCCTATTATAATTCGGATTATAAGATTCACCATATCTAGAATCATCATAATCATATACAGTAGGTCCATATTTTTGATTATATCTAGAATCATTATAATATCTTTCTTCAGGTCCAAATCTTTGAGTTTCAGGACTAAAAGAAGGTGCATTATTCATTCCATTAAAAATGATTTCTTCAACATCTTTAGGATAATGAATATATTTAAGATTTACATCACCATTATCATATGCACTCATTATCTCTATTGTACCTACACCAAACAATTTTTGAATTATAGATTGAGATACATGGATATCTTGAATATTGTGAAATGACATATATGATTTATTTTGTCTTATGATACCTGTTTTAGAGATAATTCTTTTATTTGTAATAATATAATTAATAGAATACCATTTTAATAATTTAATTATAATCCAAATAAGAATTATAAATACAATACCATAAATAGCTAATGCTATAAATTGATCAATTGGTTGTTGAATAAAGCCAATAGAATATGATTGTATTTCAGATACAGAACTTAAGATAGTAAGTGAACTACCTAAAATAAAAGATATTGCAAGAATACCTAAAACTATACTTTTACAACTAAATATAAAACTAGGTTTACCTTCATACAAAACTTCTTCATTAGCTAAATTTTCATCATCATCAAATATCATTGTATAGTTATTTGTTTATTTAGTTTAAATAATTTTTTCTTAATATGTAAATTAATTATTAAAGATTAAAAGATTTAATAAATTTAAGTCATTTGAAAAGAATTTTTTAAAAATTAATCTTAAAATTAAATAAAATATAAAGTCACTTAAAAAAAATTTTTAAATTCAATCTTAAAATTAAATAAATTATAGATAAAATTAAAAAATAAAAATTTACAATAAATACTAAAAATATTAAATTAAAAAAAGTAGATTAAAAAAAAGGCCTCAGTTCGCCCATCATTCATCACCATATCAGAGCTCATAGGGTTCATCATTGGCCTATAAATTAAAAAAATAAATAAAATTACTAATAAAATAATTTATTTTTAATTAGCTTAAAGCTTTAACTAATAAAAACTTAAAAATTAATATTTTAAATATAAAATTAAAAGATATTGAATTAAATTAATAATCAATATCGATTAATATAAGATTAGAGTATTATATCTAACCAAACATTACTCCAACTTCTTTAGATATGTCATCCTCATGATTTACACCCATGATTTTATCTACAGCATCCATAAAGTCAGATACATAGACTTTATCATGGTCTGCTCTAATAGCAAACATACCTGCTTCTGTACATATTGCTTTTAAATCTGCACCAGAACAACCATCAGTTAAAGTAGCAAGTAAATCTAAATCTGCTTCTTCAGCTAAAGCCATTTTAGAAGTGTGTATTTTAAGGATTTGTTTTCTTCCTTCTTCATTAGGTTCAGGTACTTCTATAAACCTATCAAATCTTCCAGGTCTTAATAAAGCAGGATCTAGAATATCTGGTCTATTAGTTGCACCAATAATACCAATATCACCACGAGCTTCAAATCCATCAAGTTCTGCAAGTAATTGCATTAAAGTCCTTTGAACTTCTCTATCACCACTAGTAGAACTTTTAAGTCTTTTAGCTGCTACAGCATCTATTTCATCGATAAATATAATAGAAGGTGCTTTTTCTTTAGCAAGTTCAAATACTTCTCTTACTAATCTTGCTCCTTCACCAATATATTTTTTAACGAATTCACTTGCAACAATTTTAATAAATGTTGCATTTGTTTCATTAGCTACTGCTTTTGCAAGTAATGTTTTACCAGTTCCTGGTGGTCCATATAAAAGAATACCTTTAGGTGGGTCAATACCAATTTTTTCAAATAATTCTGGTTTGGTTAAAGGTAATTCAACAGTTTCTTTAACTTCAATAATTTGATCTTCTAAACCACCAATTTGATCATAGGTAACATCAGGTTTTACTTCAACTTCCATACCTGCTACACTTGGATCTTTTTCAGAAGGTAATACTTCAACTACACCAAATGTTTGTTGATTTAAAGCAACTCTTGCACCTGGTTGTAATAATTTTGGATCTATAAATTTAGAATAATTAATTAAGAAACTTGGACCTGTACTACTTTTAACAGTAATTCTTGAATCATCAATAACTTCATTAATAGTTGCAAGGACAAGTGGAGGTGATCTAAATCTTTCAACTTCACCCCTTAATGATTTTACTTCTCTTTCTAATCTAATTTTTTCATTTTCTGTTAGAACTTTATCTTTTTCTAATTTTCTAACTTTCCACATTAAATTGCGTTTAGTTTTAGTGTTTTCTTCTTTAAGCAAATTAACTTCATCTTTCAATTCTTCAATTTTACCAAGTAATTCTTTTGAAGAATCTTCATTATAATCAGCCATTAATAAAACGCTCCATGTAAGTATATAATTTCCATTAAAGAATATAATAAAATAAACTTAAGTGTTTTAAATAAAAAATAAACAATTATTTTAATATTTAAATTATCATAAAAATGTTAATTAATAGATATTAAAACTTCAATATTTATTAATAAGTTAAAACATTTTTATTAATAAATTTTAAGAATTTATAATATTATACTACAATAATTATACCATTATTCACTTAAAATTTATGTCCTTATATATCATATTAGTATTTGTTTATGTAATATATAAATTTTATGAATTATTCTTATTATTTAATTTTATAAAATAGAATTAAAGAAAATATAAACATATTAGACAATAAAAATAATTAAAAAACCTTATTTCTAAAAAATATTAAAATTAAATCATTAAATTATATAAAACAAAAATTTAAACAATAATATTAAGATTGTTCTAATATAAACAAACAAATTGTAAAATTAAAAATAAAAACCAAAATAAAAACCAAAAAACAATCCAAATAAAAAAAACTAAAAAACAAACTCAAAATAAAAACCAAAAATAAAAAATAAAAAAACAAACACAAAATAAAAATAAACTCAAAATAAAAAATAAAAAAAACAAACACAATAAAAAAATAAAAAATAAATTCAATAATAATAAAAAATAAAAAAAGAAACTTTAAACATAATCAATTTAAAAATTAATTATTTTTTAGGCTTTTTAAATTTAACAACATTAGCAAGACTATTTCTACCTTCAGCTAAGTTTTTAAATGACTCTAAATCTAAAGTTTCAGCTTTTTCAATAAGTTTAATATTTAATTCTTTCTCAAATTTCTTAGCAAGTTTTAAATCAGGCTCCATTTTTTCAGATTCTACATTTGTAATAACTGAAACTTTTTCATTAATTTTTTGACCTAATTCTTTTCTTGAAAGTTTTTGAGATTCACGAGCATGCTTAATAATGGAACCGTAATCTTCAACTAATTCATCAGTAGGTTCATCATTTCTAGAATAATTTCTTTTTGGAGTATTATTTCTAGAATTTTTTCCTTTTTTGTTTTGTGCAAATTTAGAACGTCTAGGAACCTTTTGAACTTTTCCAAATTTAGAACAGTCTTTACATACGTCCATTACTGCACCATCAATTTTTATTCTAATTGGGTTTCCTTTAATAGGTTTCCCACACATTTCACAATCCATATTTAATAATTGTATTTTAGTTTTTTTAAACTTTTCTAAAGAATATATAAAATTAAATATTAAAAAATAAATTAAAACCCTATAAAAAAGAGTATTAAAAAAATAATAATCTCTTATCAAATCTAGATTTAAAATAAAAATAATTTCAATTAAAAAAAATAAAACTACTAAAAAAAATCCAAATATAAAAACAATTCTTAACTAAATAAAAACTTATCTAAGATAAAAATAAGTAAAAATATAGAAAATAAAACAATTAATAATTAAAAAAAACTAAAAGCAACATAAAAAAAACCAAAAAAATAACACAAAAAACTAAAATCTCATAAAAAACTAGAAAAATAAAATATAAAAAATGAATAAAAAAGTAAATCTATTCATATGGTTTAGATTTTACTTTCTTATAATCTATTGTTTTAGTGTTTTTTGGTTTAGCAGAATAATATCCTTCAAAATATTTTGCTTCATACATAGTCTTTACAAGATCATCATAAACATCATATTCATCACTTACAACAACAATATGTGCTGGAGGATGAATACCTCTAATTTTAGATATAGCTACAGTAGGATTTTCTTTAATAGAAAATATAGTAGCTACATTTGATGTATTATTAATTTTAGCATTTAAAATACTAGAAACTATATCATCTGCTTTTTTTGAATCTAAAGCTTTTGGTTTTGATGTTAAATGTAATTCAGCATGTTTTTCAACATCAGATATAGCATTTAGAATCTTTGAATTATTTTCGCCCCTTATTAATATTAAAGCCATATAATCCCTTCTTAAAAAATAAATTAAAGAAAATTATTTTTTCCTAGATTGGAAAGATTTAAGAAGTCTTCCTCTGAATACTACTAATATTATTATAACAATACCAATTACTGTTTGAATAGCACCAAGAACATTAAGTAAAAATGTATTTACAGGTAAATCCCATGCTGGTGATGTTCTACCATCAGGTAATGCTGTGTAATAAACACCAACAGACTTAGCATTTTTATTAACATTAATATCTTTAGCTTCAACATGGTCAACACCAACAATAATTCCATTGTTAATGTTTTTATTAATTGCTTCTGCAATCTTAGTAGAACTATATCCATTCTTTTGAACAGCATATTGAACAACTTCCTTAGTGGTTTCAGATAAACCTTGTTCATCAGAACCATAAGTATAAACATTAGCATTAGAATCACTAACAGTAATCGCTTGCTCTAAAGCATCATATGCATATTCTGTTCTAAGTTTACCACCATCATATGGACATACTTGATAACTTTCAGCTTTAGGATAAGCAACAGACCATCCACATTTATCACAAACTTTAGAATAAGGTTGACTCATATCATAACCTTTTTCATTTAATTCAGCCGGTGTAAACATATCTCCTGTAGTAATACCACAGAATAGATTATCTGCACCTCCTCCATAAACTTCACCAGTTTCAGTAGATACCATTTTGAAAACAGAACCCATAATATGAGTTGCAGAATATCCATCTCTTAATTCTTTAGCAATCTCTGTTGCAATTGCTTTCCTATTTGCAGCTGCTCCTCCTGCAGCACCTGGACTATCCCTTAAGTGGATAATAGCTCCTTTTTTACCTGGAGGAATATAAGCTAAACCACTAGAATATGGAGTTACAGTATAAAATCCATTATCTTGTTCTACGATAACATAAGCATCAAAAGAACCACCTACAGCCATACCAACTTTTGGACCACCAACAATTGCCCTCATTCCAGAATAAGAACTAGCAACAGATGCAGCTGAAGATGCACTACCTCCACTTTCAATGTTTGCTAATGATTCACATACCATTTTCAACCTTAAACTATCATCTTCACTTTCACCACCAGAAAGTACAGCATATTGGTTTTTAGTTGACATTACAAAGGTAGACTGAAACATGTTTTCTTCAAAAGATAAACTTCCTGCAGCTGCACCATTAGGATCATTACCAGAAGGATCACTAATAATAATACAGTTACAAGTAGCAGATACGGCACTAGCAGAAACTAAAGCAATAGCAAGACATAACAATATAAATATAACTCTTGACCTTTTCACTTTATCCCACCTATTTACTTGAACTATTAGAGCTTGTTGTATTAGAAGAGCCTAAGTTTACTCTAGAGAAGTCTTCTACTACAGTAACAGTAACAATACCAGTTTGATTATCTATTTTGATATCAACTGCAGTAATAGGTTGTGCTGTTGTACCGGGAATAGTAGAACTTTTAGCATACGTCTTAGCATCGGCCACGGCCTCTGAAAGAGGTAATGTTCTTTTACTAGTATGTAACATATTTCCATCAATATAACTTCCTTCCCTTAAACCAGAACTTCCAACATTATCTTTAATTGTTTCTAAAGGAATTACATCATTCCCTTTAATTTGGACTCCAGTAATAGGAATACCTTGTTCTTGTTGTATAGTTGAAGCATATGCTACATAAGTTAATACCCTTCCAGAGAGAATAAGTAGAAATGCTAATAATAATATCATTAAAGTATCTCTTCTCACTTTTATAAGCATGAATTTCACTTCACTATTAAATGTAACAATTACACAAGATAATTATTACATCAATTATTAATAAATTAACTAAAAATAATATTTTAGGATAATTTATATTATAAATAAGAATTAAATCCTATTTAATTTTGTTTAAAAATATCATAAATAAATAAAAACCAAAATAGACAATTAAAAATTATCTTAAATTAGTATAATGTAAACATCTATTATTTACAATATAAATATAAATTAGTTAATTATTATTTATAATATTAACTATATTTTAAAAATGGATATTTTACATAAAACTACAAGAAAATAAAAATAGATTAAAGATTGTATAAAAATTTACTAAAAATATAATAAAATTTTAAAATAAAAAAAGAAAAACTAAAAAAATATAAAGTATAAAAAAAAATCAACTAAAAATTAAAATAAAAAAAGAAAAACTAAAAAAATATAACGTATAAAAAAAATCAACTAAAAATTAAAATAAAAAAAGAAAAACTAAAAAAATCAATCTTAAATTATTTTAATTTATTAAAGAACTTTCTTAATGAAATAAATAAACCTATAAAATACTTTTAAGTAAATCTTCAGCAGGATCCATTCCCTGAGCACCTAAAAGTAATATTAAATCATCTTTACTAGTAGATTTAATAACATAATCTAAAGCATCATAAAGATTATCATAATGAGTATATTCAATATTATCCTTATCAAGCATATCAAAGAAGACTTTTCTTTCAGATTCAGTTACAGTGTTTAAATGATCTACAACATCAATACTTGAGGATAATACAAGATTAATTTTTCTTGAATCTTCAGAATGAATTTTAGAAATAACTTTTGCTAATGCATCAGCATTTAATCTATTTAAAGTTTCACCACGAGAACCTCTAATTGCATTTACAATCCATAGATGACCATTATCAGGAAGTAATTTATAACCAGAATAAACAGTAGATTTTATTCCATCAGGGTTATGAGCAAAATCATCATAAATTAAAGGATTTTCATATAATTTAACAAATCTTCTTTTTAATGATTTATATGTTTTTACACCATTAATTACATCACTAAGAGGTATATTTAAAGATAAAGTTGCAGCAATTGCAGCAAGAGTATCTTGAATAAAATGATTTGTATTAAATGGTAATTCATCAATAGTTAATATTTCAGTATTATCAACAAGAACAAGTTCACGTTCTGTATCAAATACAACATTATGTTTAGCATTATCCTTATTCATTGAAAAGAAAACTTTATTTACACCTTCATTAGCTTCTATTTTACTAACTAATGCATCATCTTTATTTAGAATAAGAGTACCTTTTTTTAATGCATGAGCTAAACCAGAAGTTTCTCTTAAAACATCTTCAATAGAATTTACAAGACCAATATGATCCATAGTAACATTTGTAATAATTCCTACATCTGGATTAATTGCACTTGTCATTAAATATGCATGATTTTCCATAATATCATTTAACCAACCTTGAACTTCTGAAACTTCAATAACAGCATAATCTAAAGGACCATTTTTTTCAACTTCTTCATAAATCATCTTAGAAACCATTGGATCAATTAAAGTATTAAATTCTGATCTTGCATCAGTATTAGTTAATACATGAGCTCCAGAAGATTTAAGAATATGATAAACCATGTCAGAAGTAGTTGATTTACCATTAGTACCAGTAATTGCTACTCTCCTAGAGTTTTTATCAAAATTATCAAAGACCCATTTAATAGCAAATGCATTTGCAAGTTCAATTTTATCTACAACAATTAAAGGAAAATTAAGTTTCTTTGCTGTTTCTAATGCATCATCAGTTGGATTTTGAGTAATAAAAGATGCAGCTTCATTGTTTGCAGCTATTTCAATTCCTTTTCCATTGACTTTATGACGAATAACAATATCTCCTTTTTTAGCATGAGCTAAAAAGTCAAATTTACCTGAAAAATTTACTCCTTTAAAATAATCATTAGCCCCTACGATTTTTCCATTAATGATATTTGATAATTCACTAATAGATAATTCTTTAACCATAAAAATTGTACTCCTATAAAAATTGTTATAAATAAATTAATTATTAATATTTTGTTTTAGATTAATTAAAAAAGTTTCTATAATAATAAGTTTTAAATAAAATTTATAAATTTTTTAAAAAAAATAAAAAAATAAAAAATAAAAAAAACTCATAAAAAAAATAGTTAAAAACAAAAAACAAAAAACATAAAAAAATAGCACAAAATAAAAAAAATAGACAAAAAACCTAAAAATAAAAAAATAAAGGTTTATGCAACTACTAAAAAGTAATTAACAATTAAACCTATAGCACATAATAAAACTGTAACTCCCCAGTATAATAATATAATTGTTTTTTCAGACATACCTTTAAAATTCAAAGTATGATGTAATGGTTCTACAGGCATTTCAATAAGGTGTGCTCTGTGTGCAAGACTTACAATTACAGAAAATATTGGTACACCTAAAGCTAAAAGTCCAAAGTATGGAACATCACAAAGAAGTACTGCTGTAGCATAACCTGCACCAAGTAAAATAGATCCTGTATCACCCATAAATATACTTGCAGGATATTTATTAAATACTAAAAATCCTAAACAAATAGCTGTTAAGATTGTAAATGGAGCAACAACATTAGTGTTTCCATTCATCAAACCAAATAGTATACATGAAAATGAAGCAATAGCTAAAATACCTGCAGCTAATCCATCCATACCATCAATAAGATTAACAGTATTTACTGCACCTAAAATTGCAATAAGAACAATAGGTATTGCAAAGATACCTAAATTAAATCCTCCAAGATGAGTAATTGAACCAGTTAATGCTAAAAATACACCAATTAAAAGTTGAGCAAGAATTTGTTCACCTTCACCAGTCTCATATTTAATTGGAACATTATCAATAACAGTAAGTTTATTTTCTGCAACTAATTCATCAACTTGAGCTTTAGCTTTATCAGAAGCAACTCTAGCTTCTTCACCAGGTTCAAGATCAAGTAATCCAAGAGACACTACCTCATTAGTTGTATTTTTTACTAATTTTTGAACTTCTGCAACTCTAAGTCCAAGTAAATCATCAACAAGTCCCATAATACCTGCTGCAATCATAGTAAAACAAGTAACAAGAATTATATGATTTTTGTAATAAATAGATGTAATTAATAAAACTGCAAATAAAAATGCAATTCCACCCATTGTAGGTGTTCCAGCTTTATACCTATGCTCACTGACAATTGGATTATCAGTAATATTTGCTTTTAACAATAATCTTTTAATATACCATGTAAAGAATATTGTTGAAAAAAGAGTTATACAAAATAAAATTATCATATCAATTGTATTCATATTTACCACAAAAAATTCCTATATATTATATAATATTTATTTTTAATAATATTTAAAATTTAATAATAAAATAAGAATATTTAAATAAAAAGAAGCAAATGCTTAAAATTAAACAAAATAATAAAATAAAAAACAGTTTAATTGAAATCAAAATTTTTAAAATAAACTTCTTAAAGTTGATTTTAAAGTATTAACTACTATTTAAAATTTTATAAAAATAGAATTACAACAAAAAAACTTTAAATAGTAAAAATTAATTAATTCAACATATCCAATTAAAAACATTTTAAAAAAACTAAATAAAATAATTAAATAGAATTATTAATAATAAAAATTAAATTTAAAAGAAATATAATATTCAAATCAAAAAAAGGAGAATAAATATGAAGTTATGGAATCCTGTTGCTTTTTTTATAAGTTTAATGATGAGCTTATTTATGCCATTAATATTTGCAATACCTAGTGGAATGCCATTTGAAGTTTGTTTAATACAATGGCCTATACGTTGGTTTATAGCATATTTATTAATTATAAGTTTTGTATCTGATTTAAGTGTAAAATTAGCTAAAAGAGTTTTTGGATTTAATCCAAAAAACTAAAACAAATATATTAAAATCAATAATAAAAGTTTAAAAATATATTATTAAACATTAAATTCTATTAATTAATTCAAATATCTGTTTATATTAAATCCTAAACTAAAAAAATTTAAAAATTTAATAAATAATTAAATCCTAAATTAAAAAAATCTAAAAATAGAAAACTTAAATTTTAAATAAAATAATTAAAAAAAAGTTAAAATATTAATTATGAATTTCAATATCTCTTCCAGTAATATTTTTAACTTTTTTAACTAATTCATCTACAGAGTCTGCTCTAACAGTAACTCTTTGATAACCAACTGGTCCATGAACAATATAATCTTCTTCTTTATATGTTTTTTCAGGAATTTTACCTTTAAATGTACCAACAGGTACTTCTGCACAGTAATGATTTTCAACTTCATCTGCTATTTTATTTACATCAAAATCTCCAGTAACCATATCAACTAATTTATGTAATGGATTTACACCAGTAATTGCAAATGTTAAATATCTAGTACCACTTGGGCGAGTATTTGCTTCAATAGAATATAACTTTTTAGACTTTCTATCAAATATAAAATCTAAATCCATATTTCCTTCAATTTTAAGAGTTTTAGCTATTTTTAATGCTGTTTGACGGACTTCTTCATTATTTAATCCATCAATATTAGCAGGACCATATCTTACACGAGTAATAGGATGACTACCATTTATAGAAGTATCTCCTTTATATACTGGTACAAATGTATAATATTTTCCCTTCCATCCTACAGTTTCAATAGATATTTCAGCACCTTCAATAAAGTTTTCACATAAAGCTTCATCAAACTCTTCAAAGTATTTTTTAACACCTTCAAAGTTTTCAACAATTGAAATATCTTTTCCACCTTGACCTGCATTTTGTTTTAAAACAACAGGATAATCAAATCCTTTATTATGCATCATACCCTCAAATTTATTTAATTCATCTTTTTTAATATATATTGATTCAGGAGTGTTTAAATCAATTGAATTAAAAAGTTTTTTAGTTTCTGATTTATTTGCTGCTATTCTTACAGGTTTTACACATGATGATGCAACAGGAATATCATATTCTTTCTCTATTTTTTCTTTCATAGATGCAACATCAACTAAAGGTGGATCAATACCAATTAAAGGTACAATTCCATTAACATTCTGTTCAATTGCAACATTATATGGGAAAACCATTCCTCTTGGCCCTATAAACATTTCATCTGCAAGGTCTAAGTTATCTGCATTTTTATTTGATTCGGTAACAATTGAAAATATATCTTTATCTTTAATATAAGGTGCTACATCATCAAAGAGTCTTGATCCTATAAATAAAATTTTCATACAATCACAATATTATTAAATTACTTAATAGATTCTAGTTCTAACTAAAAACATGATGAATTAAACTAAACATAATAAATTTCTAGTTCTAACTAAAATCTTTTATATAAAAAATATAATTAATTAATATTTAGTTTTACAAACTAATAAAGTTTATAAAAATAGAAGGTTCATATAAAAAAAGCATTATAAAAATTAGAAAAATAATTTATTAATATATTATAAATAAAAATTTTTATTTCTTAAATTTAAATAAGGTTTAGATTTTCTTATTTTACTAGCATCTTTTAGGTTTACATTAACAAAAAATAATCCTTCATTATCATCTGCTATATACAGAGTATTACCATTATAATCACTTACCATAGATTTACCTGAAAATTCCATTTTGTCTTCAATACCAACACGATTACACATTGCAATATTAACACTATTTTGAAATGCTTGAACATTAATTTCCCATTTAAAAAGTTCTTCTGGTTCAGATTTAGTATTAGCTGTTAGAATGATAATAAGTTCTGCACCTTTTAATACACTTGTTCTAATACTTTCAGGATAATGTCTATCAAAACACACTACAATTCCTATTTTTCCAAATTTAGTATTAAATACATTAAATCCTTCTTCTGATGGTGTATAATATGATTGTTCATAAAATTTATCACATTGAGCAATATGAACCATTTTCTGTTTACCAATTATTCTACCAGAATCATCAATCAGTAAACTCATATCATATAATTTATTATTCTCTTTAATATAAAAATTAGGTGATGAATATATATTATAATCCTTACATGCTTTTCTTATTCCATTAATATACTTAGAGTTTAAGTCTAAAATATATGAATCAATATCTGTTTTTTCATATTGTGGAAAAAATCTATTTAACTGTATTTCTGGAAAACAAATTAAATCTCCATTCTTAAAAGATGCTTTTTTAATAAATTCAACAGATTTTCTATAGTTTTTATCCAAATCATCATCCATACTCATTTGTGCTAATGCAATTTTCATAATATCTATATTTATTACTTATTTCATATAATGATAATACATTATACTAACATCATCAGTATCTAATATTATAAAACGAATAAGGCAACCATAATCATCATTAAATAATATTGTTGCTTCCATTAAATCAGTACTCCATGATTTACCAGTATCAGATTTTTTAAGTACATTATAACTTACTGGAAGGTTCTGATTAGATCCTTCTAATATAAATGCTGGTGGTTCACGATTAAATTGAAATTCCTCATTTACTACATTAGGTATAAGTTTTTCAATTACCTCGTTTAATGATGCAAGACCATTTTCTTCTTTTAAAAGTTTTAATTTATCTGCAAGTTCAGAATTAATTTTAATTGATGTATACTTACCCATATTATTTCCTCCTTAAAAAATAAATAAATTCTATTATAATATTAAATATTCAATTATCAAACCATATATAATATTACAAGAAGAACTACATAACTAATTTAGTTTCTTATTTTCTTAATATATTAAAAAGATTATTTATATCATACCTATAATACAATGCTTCTTTTAATTATTATATTTTTTATAAATTTTATATATATTAAGAAAAAGAATATATTACTATAAAAGTTATTAAGGGATTTCTCCCTTAATATTTTATTAGTAATATCTTAACTATTTGTAATAGTAGGATAATGATAGTTAAGATTTTTTCATCTTTTTCTTTAATTTTTCAAATTTTGTTTAAATACTATTTTTTATTAAAATTTAAGCTATTTAATGCTTGAAAATCAATTTTAAGAAAGTTTATTCTAAAAATTTTGAGAATTTAAACCTTTAGTTTGCTGAGCCATACTCTTTAAAGCCTCAGGTGATACAACCTCACCAGTAAGATCCTTATTAGTAGTAGAAGCTATACCTTCAAGTAAAATTCTTCCATCATCAGTACTAGTCTGTGTAAAATCTTTAACTGATTTTCTTGTAAGTGGACTATACACAAGAAACTCATTATTAGATGTCATAAAAAAAATCATCCCCACTCCATTAAAAAAAATGGAGAAAAACTTTGTAAAATAAAATAGAAAAAAATAAAAAGATTAAAAAAAAATTTATGTAAAAAAGAATTGGATAATATAAGAGGAAAAAGAATAAAAAAAGGGAGGAAAAAAACAATACCATAAAAAAATACAAACCAGAGTGTGGAAAAAAATTAGATGATAAAATTATCCTAATACCTCTTTTTCTATTCTTCAAAATATAAAGGTGGAAAAATAGAAAAAAAATAAAAAAAAGAAAAAATAAAACATATAAAAATAATAGGGGAAGTGAAAAAGAACATGAAAAACAAAAACAATCACCCAAAAAAATATATCACCTTATATTCCCCAATCTTTTTTTTAATCTTTAGGGATATTATACTTCTCTCTTACTTTATTATCTTTAGTAACATCTTGATCCTCAATCAAATCCAAAAAATCATCCAAAGGAACAGCAATATAATTTCCAAGATCATCAGGATCATCATTTAATTCATAATCTACATATTTTATAAGACATTTATATTGAGGATATTGTATAATAAAATCAAGCTCATCTTGTAATTGTGCATCCATACCTATTTTCTCAAATAGTTTTTCATATTTTGCACGACGCATATAAACTCTTGAAAGCAAAGTCCAACTACCATTTTCCCTATCGGATCTTAATTTTCCCCATTCAGGATTAAAAATATTTAAACTACTATGAAGTTCATCAGGTATTGCACCATTATAATTTAATAACTCATTAAATAAATCCTCAGGTAAATCCTTAATAAATTCATTATCTTCCATAAGAAATTTAAATACCATAATGATACACTCCCCATCCTATTTAATTATGTTATATTATGTTACTTATAGTATATATCTTTTTTTATGGATATTTCCATATTTTTCTGTGTAATCCTAGGTCCATTACATGTTTAAATTGAGTATTAGGAGGAAACAACACTTCAAAATCATCATTAGTTAATGTTATACCTTCAAGGTATAATATTTTTGTTCCTGCAGGTATAAGAATATAATTTACATCATAACCATATTTATACTCTTTAGCATACTCAAAGATGGATGTAGATGTAAAACCTCCATCAGTATATGTTTTTTCTCCGTTAAGTCCCATATGTCTATGATTTTCACGTCTACATAGAATAATATTCTCTTTTAATGGAACACCACATTCTTCAACAAGAGTACCCTTAAGCTTCAAAGCCTCATCAAAAGAACAAGCCACACCAATCTTCCCCTTTTTTAAATATTCCTTGTTTAGTTTGTTCCATCCTTTTTTGGCTTCTTTGTAACTCATAAATCCTCTACCATAACTATTAAGATACAAGTCTCCAGTATTAGTGTATATTTGGAGTAGACTATGGTATTTTGGTTTTCCTTTAAAATTAGGTAAATATTTTTTTAAGAATTCTATTCTACTTTCCCGTGTGTTTCCTTGCAGTATATATGTTTGGTTTCCATAGTTGAATTTCCAGTTTTCAAATTCAACTGGAACCATATTCATATTCTCCGGGTCATCTGCTGGTAGGTCTGGATTGGAATCAAGGTCAATATGTGCTCCGAAACAACATTCACAATTAGGATGAGCAGGTAATAATCCAGATGCTTCTGCCAAGTCATATGGATTATTATCCTCTAAGCTTTGACATTCTTCACAAACATCTACTCCACCAGTTGTTATAACATCTACTTTATCTACACCGTAATTTGCATATGCTTGTAATGTTCCTGCATTTACTGCACGTGCATGTTCTGTTCTTGCTATTAATTCTGCACGTGTATCTGTACTTAAAGTACGTGAATACTGCACATCACCATTCTTATCCAGGTAATCTATCTGTAAAGGTTTTAATGGTAATTCTTTTATTAATTCTTTTACTTCATCTGCACCTTTACCTGCACTTACACCTTCAAATATAGTGTTTCTTATTCCTTCCATGAATTCATCATTCATATTTTTAATTAAACCAAAATTATACTGTTGAATATATGATAATGCCCTCTCATCTGCAGGTGAAAAATTTAATGTTTTATCAAAAAAAATTTTAGATATAAAAAGAGATAAAAATAAGAAGAAATATGATATAATAATTTTTAACTGTAATTTAAAAAAGGAATTGAAATTAATCTATTTTATTTTTATACAATATTATTTCAATTTAGACAATATTATACTTACAATTGAAAATAATAATCCTAATTTTCATTAAATAAAATACTAAATAAAAGCACAATAATCATAAATTTTCATTAAAAATAAAATACTAAATAAAAGCACAATAATCATAACTTTTCATTAAATAAATAATTTAAGAATAAAAAAAGATTAAATTTCTACATAAAAGATAAAAAGCTTAAATTTCTACAAACACAGTACCTACATAAAGAATTTTTATCTTTAATATATTTTATTCTATTTTTACAATAAAACTTATTATTCTTTATAAATACATCATAATTTTTAGAATCATCACTATATGGATGAAGTGGTTTTTTACCAATAAATACAAGATATAAACATAAATTTTTTGTAAATTCAATATCCTCATTATAAGGATCATAAACACTAAAATAATAATCAATATCATTTTTTAAATTAGATACAATACTATCTTTAATATTAAAATCAGTTTCTAATTCTAAATTAAATATTTCATCATATATTTTTGAATTATAAATAGCCAATCTTTTAGTAATACTATCCGGATATCGATCATCTTTTGCCTTATTTTTAAGATAATCAATTGGATAATTAGCTAAATTTTCTCTTATTTCATTTAATAAAGAAGAAGCTTTCATAATATTAAATGTAATAATTATAATATAAAAAAGTTTAGTATAATTAGAAAAATTTTAAATAATAAATATAAATTAAAAAAACAAAATCAATAATTCTCAAAAATAATAAATTATCAAATGTTGATTATATTATTAAAATAACCAACATTGAATCTAAATATTTTGTAATATAATATTTAATACTAAATTAAATATTATTTTTCTTTAATCGTTTTATCCCATTATTTGGAATATTGTAAGTATTATAATTATTAAATCAATTATTATTGATATAATACTTGTGTTTTTATTTTGTTTTTTATTTATACATAAATAAGTGCTTAATATTAAATTTATTATACATAAAATTATTATTAATATTAATGAAAACATCACAATCACCTCTTTAAAAAATTCTTTTTTCTATAAAACTTTTAAATAATAATAAATAAAAAATAAGCTTTTAAATTTATTATTTAATTTAAATAATAAATATATTATTCTAATTCAGTAAATATACTCATTAACTTCATATATTATTAATTTATAGAATCATATAATTGTAAACAACTAAATAAGTTTTATATATCCTTAATTCACAAATATAAGTTATAAATACTAAATAATTAAGTTTTTTATAAAAAAATCAATTACATATTATTATTTAGATTATTAACTGAATTGTATTACATATTAGTCAAATCGTAAATACCCAATATTATTTGAATTATAAGTAATATTATCACTATTATATTAATAGATACTCCCATTTTATTTTCCCCCTTTTATTATAGAATTTTTTAACTATTAAACATCATATAATTATAAAATTACAATTAAAAATTTAATTTTAAGTTTTAAAAATTAATTACTTATTAAAAAGTTAATATAAAAATAAAAACCATGTTTAATTAAAATTAAGAAATTTTAATATAAAATCTATTTAAAGATATACCATATTTAATAAATTATTAATTAAATCAATAAGTTTTTATTATTTGATATAAAAAAGACAGTAATTATAAAAAATCTATTAAATATCAAATTTTAGAATAATACTTAATTAAACATGAATCTTCTAAAATTTTCATTATTTAATATATATGCTTCTTTTAAATTCAATAATCATAAAAATTCTAAATTAATTAATAAAACTAGATATATAATTAGAATTAGCTATTAAATTAGATTTAATATAATATTATCATACATTAATAAAACCCCCTTATATATTAATATATAATTACTATTTATTTTGTAAATCGTTATTAATAAAAATATTTATTTTAAACTAGTTTCTAGTAAAAAATATAATTGATATTAGAATTATAACTATTAATTCCAATTAAAAATATCTTTAATAAAAAAGTCAAAATTATTTTCTATATTTAATATAAAGTCTAGAATTTATAAAAAAACTCATCTAAATAATAGTAAAAAAGAAATTATATAATAATATAAAATATGAATTGTTAAAAATGTTAAATTCAAAATAAAATTATTTTAAATTTTAAAAATAAATGATTTAAAAAAATAAATCCTAAATATCTATTAAATTTAAAAAATAAGATATTTTAGAAGAATGAACTCTTAAAAAGTATTAAATTTAAAAATAATTGATTTAAGAAGAATAAACTATTAACTAATACTAAATTTAAAAATAATATAATTTAGAAAAATAAATTTCTAAATAAATAGCTTTAAAACAAACTAAAATATAAATTAAAAATTAATTAAGTCTTATTGAAATATAGTAATTTTTTAAAAAACTTTCTTAAAATTTGATTCCCAATATAAACACTGTTCTAGATTTTTATAAAAAATAATCATCAACAGATCATTAATTGTTTAATATTTTTTCTAAAATACTTATAACCTCATCTGAAGAATCTTTACATGATTTGGTAAGTGAAATTTCACCAAGATCCATATTCTCAGGTTGAATTCCAATAAACAAAATATTATATGGTTTTTTAAGTTCTAAATATTTAACAAGATAAGATAATGACATTGAATGAGTAGATATACTTACACTAGATACTTCCTCTTTTTTAACAAGTCTTATTGTTCCTGGTTTTTCATCCATAATTACTGCATCAACAATTAATACATGACTTGGATCAATAGATCTTATTTTACCTGTAAAGTTTTCAGGTACTGTTTTTGCATTTATAATTTCAATATTATCATTATTTATTTTCTTATCTAATTTATTAACAATATATTGACCTAATCCATCATCTCCACGAATATCATTACCAATACCTAATATTACAAGTTTTTTACAATCTTTTAAAAATTCTTTTAAACCTTCTTCAATCATAACTACTCACCACTATTAAAATCATAATCATTAATTATTAATATAATAGCTTAATACTTCATAATATAAATCAAAACAAATTTTAAAATAAAAAACATTATTTTAATAAAATTAATTTATTAATTCAGTTTCTATACTTTCAATACCTCCACCCATAGTATATTTTAATCTAAGTTTAACAGTATCACCAGATTCTACATTAGTTCTTTCACATGGTATAAAAAGTGGTGGATTAAACATTGGTGTTGGACCACATATAATATTATCAGTAATTAATGTAACAGTTGTAATTTTAATTCCATTAAAAACTGAATCTTTATTAATTTTAAACTCTAAAATCTGATTAAAATTTTCATCAATATAATCTTCAAGATTAACACTACTATATCTAATTTCCTCTCCAATTATTTCATAATTAAAATGAGAATCAGGATCTTCCCATGAAATATTATTTACATCTGTTGATATAGGTTCTGCAAAATTAACAACTTCTTTTGGTATTACAGTACAATCATCTTCCATAAATTTTCTAAAATGATTTAATACTGGTACTTCTTCTTCATCAATTAATGCTGTATCTAACATTTCACATATAACTAAATTAGCTTTTTCAAGTCCTTCTAAATCAAGTATATCCGCTTCAAGAATTAAAGCATTATCAAATTCTTTAAGATTTTCACCTGCATATTTAGCTATTTTATAATTTTTCTCAAAACCCACTACAGAACTAAAATATAATGAGGCAAAATATGATAAAATACCACTTCCACAACCTAAATCATAAACAACTTTATTTATTAAATTATCCTCATCTTTTTTAATCTTATACTCACATATACCATTTTTTATAGCATAATCAGAGATAGCCTCATAAAAAGCAGATAAACGTTCTGTATCTTTAATTAAATGACTATGATAAGTAGTAGTTCTAAATTCCATAATAAATATTTTTAGTTAATATAATTTAAAATATTTACTATCATTTTAAATAAAAGATTAATAAATTTTTTTAAAAAATGTAAAAATAAACAATAAAACCAGTAAAAACAGATATTATTAAATTACAATGATTTTTAACTGTATAAGTTGTAATTAAAAAAAACTTCAACAAAGCCAGAATAACTTAAAAAAACCTAATCAAATAATAAAAAAATAAATGCTTTGTTGAAATCTTTCTAATTTTTTAAAAAATTCTTAAATTTAACTTTTAAGTATTAGTACTGTTTAAAATATTATAAAAAATAGGATTTCAACAGACTTAAAATAAAAATAAAAAAAATAAATCAAAAAAAAACTTAATCAACAAATAATAAAAAAAATAAAAATAAAAAAAATATAATCAACAAATAATAAAAAAATAAAAATAAAAAAAATATAATCAACAAATAATAAAAAAATAAAAATAAAAAAAATAAATTAAAATATTTAATCCTTAGATAATTCTAATTTTTTATTTATATCTCTTGCTTGAAGAGAATAATAAAAGTAAAAACCAAACCAGAATAGTGCAGCAAACATACTAGCTATTAAAACCCAAGTAATTATTGGACCAATTCCTAAGTTAATTGGCATCCATTTTAAATAAATTGCAATTACAAATAATACCCCCATACCAATTACCATTTGAAAGATAATTTGAAATGGAAATGCAATTTCATCTTTTTCATAGATTAATCCAGTTAAAGAAAATGCCCATCCAACAACAATAGATCCAAAGAAAGCATTTATTATTTCTGAACCAGTAAACATTATCTTTTCAGGACCTACAGAAAATGATATTAAAACCATAACAAACATTACCATAAAACAACCTATAAATGCCCCAATTCCTAATCTTTTAATTAAATCACTTTTCATATTACCACCTAAATTAAAAAATAATAAAATTATAAATCTAAAGCTCTTTTAAAATCTGCTAAATATTTCCTTGAAATATTATCTTTTAAATCATTTTTTAATTCAATAAACATCATTCCTCTTAATGATGGAGCTACTCTTTTAACTTTTCTTAAATTAACAATTGTAGATTTTGATATACGAATAAAATCAGAGTTTAAAACTTCTTCAATCTGATATAAAGGTTTCTTAATAAAGTATTCTTCAGTATCTGAATAAACCTTTGTTTGTTTATTTTCAACTTTAATCATGAAAATATCTTCAAAATCCAAGAGAACAATATCTTTCCCTTTTTTAACTGCTAAAATTGAATTATTTTCATCATCTTCACATATACCTTCATTTTCCAAAATATACATAGCCTTTTGAATCTTAGGAGTTAAAGAATCTGAATGGATTTCAGTATAAGGCTCTTTGATATCTCTTGAAATAAATAAATCAACTTTCATAAAATCTATCCAATAAATTTTCACTTTTAATAATATATATTATTTCATTTATACTTAAAATATTAAAATCTCATACTTTTATACATAAAATATTGAAATTAATGATTATAAATGAAATTATTTTTTTAAATTTTCTATTTCCTTTTTTATCATATTTTCTCTGTATTTTCCATCAGTAAAAATGAATGTTTTAATGAAATGAGATACTAATCCAACTCCCCAGAATAAAGTTATCCAGTAAAACCACCATTCACTTTTTGAAAAAAGAATATTAATAACAAAAAGAATTGCATTTACTACAATAAAACTGTATAGGTGATTATAAAATCCTATTTTTTCATCTACTCTTTTTTCTGCCCTACTATATAAATTCTCATCAAACATAAAAACACCTGAGTTTTAATTGAAATTTTTTTAAATTCTTTCTAAAATCATAATGGAATTCCATTTATTTTTAGATAATAATACTTAGTTAATTATTATATTAATGAATAATTATACTAATTAACAAGATGCAAAAAACTTATACTAAAATGCAAATAGTAATGATAAAAATAAACTAAAATACAATATAATATTAAATATTTTAAATTAGTAAAAATAAAAGAACATAACAAAATGAATATTATTAAATTTAAATTAATAAAAACAAAAAACATGACGAAAATGAATATTACTAAATTTAAATTAATAAAAACAAAAAACATAATTAAAAAGAATATTATTAAAAATATAAAAATATTTTAGATTAGTAAAAAGTAGAAAAAAGATTTCTAAATAATAAAAAGAATTTAAAACTAAATAAATATAAAATATTAAAATTTAATTAAAATGATGAATATAAAAAAATTATGATGTTACTCACCATAATAAACATCATAATTAATATCATAAAAAGTATAATTGGGAATTAAATTTCCCAATTCTTACTTATATTTTTATATTCATATCATATAAAAAGCTTCCTAAAAAAATAAATTTATTAATTGGAGGTAAATTATGATACAATACAAAAAAATTTATTAATATTACTTATTATACAATTAATAATCTCAGTAATAAGCTCAAACAACATCATATCAAATAACACAAATAATGTTGTCTTTAATAATATTAATAATAATAATATTAAAACAATGAAAAAGGATGTGTAATATTATGAAAAATACTGCAATACAATTAAGTAAAACTTTTGCAGAAGAGTTAAAAATAGCTAAAGGTGAATATACTTATGAAGAATACTTAAAACAGTTAATCCCAGGATACCTTGAAGATATTAAAAATCACCATGAACCTACTGCATTCACAGTAAATAATTATAATACTGATGGAGAAATTATTGAAACAATACCTGTATCTTGGAGTAAATTAAAAAGTGTATCTGATGGGGCAGAATGGAATAATGATTCTGAAGCATTTGCATACACTACTGCAAAAAAGATACTTGAAACTGATAACACAATACTTGTATTATTCAAACAGATAATAGATAATGAAGTAGCGGATAAAGAGGTAGAATCATTTAACTATTTCTCATAAAATTAATATTATTTTATTCTTTTAATAATTTTCATACTATTTTTCATAATTATTATAAAGATATTAAATTTAATCTTAGAATTTTTCTTATTAATAAATTTTCAATAAAATACTCCTATAAAAAAATATTTTATATTTACTTAATTTAAATTCAATAATTACAATAAATTCATTATTAAATACAAAATAGACTAAAATTAAGCACTATTTTAAAAAAAATACATAATCCATTATTAAACACAAATTAACTAAAAAAATTAAGTATTAATTTAAAAATAATATATAATCTCTCATTTAATAATTGTAAAATAAGATTTATATTAAAATTAAGTCAAATAAATCATTTTATAAAAATTTAAATAATATACTTAAAATAATTTAAAAACTATTTCTAAAAATTAGTGAGTTTTAAAAGCTTAATAAATTTAAGAGTCATCTTAAATAAATATATTAAAAAATTAAAAAAATAAATAAGAGGTTAAACCTCTTTTTTAAAAAAATTAATTTTGATTCCTTCTATAAATAACAACAATACATAAAATGATAATAACTATAACAAACAATAAGATTGGTAATCCTGTTTTAGGTAAATTATAATTATTAATTTCTTCATTAATATTATGATTAGAACTACCTAAATTATTTGATTTATTAGTTAAATTATTATTTAATTTCTTACTTGATTTATTATCAGATTTATTATTAAAATCATTATATACATAAACATTTGTATTTATTGTTGTATTTAATCCCTCATCAGTACTTATATTGTATAAAATAGGATAATTACCAGTTTTTACTGCTTTATAGACAATGATTAATTTTAGATTATCTTTAGGATTTAAAATACCATGATATGTCCATATATTTTTACCATTAACTTTTGAATAAGTCCAATTATCCCCAATAAATGAATCATATTTTAATCCTATAGGATCTATACTTACAATACTAATATTATGTAAAACTGCAGAACCATTATTATAAATATTAATAGTTATTGGAGTTTTATTATAAAGTAATACAGTAGAATTTGTAATATTTACAGTATAATCTTCTTCTAAAACTTCAACACTTGCATTTGCAGTTTTATTTTTAATTTCATCAGTATTTGCTATAATATAATTTATAAAATTACCTGTAAAATTTGTATTAAAATAAACTAAAAGATTTACTTTTTCATTTGGATCTAATCTTTCATTATATGTCCAGACTAATTTACCATCTGAATTAATTGATTTTGTCCAAGATGAATTAAAAATACTTTTATCAAAAATTAATCCACTAAACTCATCTTCAACAATACTTAAATTATATAGATAATCATTACCAGTATTATTAATAGTGATGTTAAATACTGCGTCATTACCTTTTAAAACTGTTTTATTAATTGGAGTCATATTTACAGTGAAATTATAGAAAATATTAATGTATCTATATTTAAATGCCATAATATTTTTATAATTAGCATTACCTCCAGTGAAACTAGGATTAATAACCATAAATGTACCATTTTCTAAAGGATAATAAACATTATCATAATATACGATTTTTTTATTTGAATCATATAAACTTAATACATCTTTTACAATAGGATTATCACTATTTTTATAATCTTCATCTGTAAATATATAAGTTATATTTTGAAGGTTAATATTAGAATTAGCATATTTTAAAACTAATAATTTAATATAAGCACTAACATCTTCACCTGTTAATTGATTATGAATCCAATTTGTATCATTAACTAAATATACTTCACTAGGTTGATCTAATGTCTTTTGTGTAAATAATCCATATAAACCATTACCTAAATCAATTAAACCTGTAGTAGAGTTAATATTATTAGAATCAACTAAAACTCTAGTTGAATTTGGTTTTGATATATATGAAATATTATTAGTATTCAAATTATTTAATACATAAACTAAAATATTGTTTAAAGCATTATTATTAGTAAAAGTATTATTGTTTATTGTTGCATTAATTGAATATACAAGACCATAAGTTTTAGCAGTATTATTAATTAAGTTATTTGAATTAAAAGTGAGATTATTACAATCAACTACAGCACCATCATAAGCATTGTTAGATATGAATGTTGAATTTCTAATATTTCCATTAAATGTAAATACAGCACCACCATTAATTCCAGTATCATTAATAAAACTTAAATTATTTATATTAGAATTTAAAGCATATACTCCACCACCAATTCTAGTACTAGAATTAGATATTAAAGAGTTATTTCCTGTAAAATTTATAGTATTAATAGCTCCACCAGCATTTACTGTAGAAGAGTTAATAATAGTTGAATTAGTTAAAAAAACATTATATCTAGCATTAATAGCTCCACCAGTATTTGTAGAACTTGAATTTAAAATATTTATATTATTTCCTATAACAAAATTATTACTATTAATAGCTCCACCTCTACCTAAATTACCAGTACCATAAGTATGGGCATTTGAAATGTTAATGTTATTTAAAGTAGCATTTACAGCATTAATTGCTCCACCACAATCATAAGATTTTGTATTGTAAATAAATAAATTATCTCCAATTAAATCTTTAGTATAAACTGCTCCACCATATCTTTGTGAGGTAGAATTAGTAATAATTGTATTATTTAAATATATTTTAATACCCGCATTAATTGCTCCACCACTATCATGATTCTTTGTATTATAAATAACTAGATTATTACCTATAAAATAATTATTAGCAACAATGTTACCAACATCTAGATATTTATCTAATATAGAAAATGAATTAGTAATATTAACATTAATAAGAGATATATTACCCCAAGACCAAATAGATCCTCCTTTTGTATTAGCACCAGAATTTATAAAATTCAAATTACTACCATTAATACTTTTAACAGCACAAATAGCACCACCTTCATTACCATAAGTATTAGTAAAGTTTGAATTATTTAAAAATATATAATTACCATATATAGCACCACCATCACGATTTGAACTTACATTAATAAAATTCAAATTACTACCATTAAAATAACCTTTAGCATATACTGCTCCACCATAACTATTAGAATGTGAATTAGTAAAATTAGAGTTATTTAAAGTTACATCTTTTGAGGTAGATATTGCTCCACCTCTAAAATAACTTGTATTTACAAAATTTAAATAATCTCCAATAAAAGTACCAATACCTACTAAACCTTTTAAATTATATAAATTTAAACCAATTAAAGTTAAATTATTATCATCAAATGATATAAAACTATTATTTTGACAATCAATAGTAACTTTTTGATTATTTAAAGCTTTTAATGTTATATTACCTACATTTTTAAATTTAATATTTTTAATAAAATAAGTTCCATCAGTAAAAACAACTTCATTCCTTAATTTATTATTAATAAGATTTTCTGCTTGAGACCAATTAGAAGGATCATCTTTACTTAAACCATTTCCTGTACCATTAGGACTAATATATATTATTTTTGAATCATTAACTCTATTTGAATTATTAGAAGAATCACTATTCAAATTATTAGAATTAGAATCATTAATAAAATTAGTATATACATTATTAATATTATTAGAAGATTTTAAATTATCTCCTTGACTAATATTATCTGCTGCAAATACAGAATTAACACATAAAAATAAGATTAAAACTAATAATACAATAATAAAAAACTTATTAAGTTTCAACATATCCCCCTGTTTCTTCTTAATATATTAGCATAATATAAAATATTAAACTAATACAATAATAATTAAATTAAATATATTATATAAAATTATTGAATTAAAATTTAAAAAAAGAATAAACCTAAAAAAAAATTAAAATATTGAATAAGTAAAATTCTTAAAAAAATGAGTCTCTTAAAATTTATTTTTTATAAAAATTTAAATAATAGAAAAATTAGTGAAAAAATTATAAAAGGATTACAATAATTTTAATGATAATCCAAATTGTAATCCAAATAATAACAAGTATTAAATAAGAGGATTATTTTCCTCTTACTAATACTTGTTACTATATTTTCACTATTATATAAAAATTACTATAAAATAAAATATTCCAAAAAAGAAATCATAAAAAAGAATATAAAAAATAGGTAAAGGTGAGGTATAATGGTTGATTATAAATATATACTAATGATATTATGTATTATACAAATCTTATTAAATATATGCCTTGTAATTACAAATAAGGAAGATTTAACAATAGGATTAACAGAAATAATAATCTCAATAATAATCATAATATTAACAATACAACAAATAAATAGGTAAGAAAAAATTTTTCTTAACCATTTAAAAAAAATAATATTAAAATCTATTTTTTATAAAAATTTAAACAATAATTAATGCTTGAAAATCAATTTTAAGAAAATTATAGGTCTGTTAAAATCTATTTTTTATAAAAATTTAAACAATAATTAATACTTAAAAATCAATTTTAAGAAAATTTATTCTAAAAATTTTAAGGATTTCAACAAAGCCAAAAAATAAAAAGACAATAATTTAAAAAAAACATTTATTTATTTAAAATTAATTCAGGATCTTGGAAATATTTTTCAATATTCTCATAGAATAATTTAAAATGATATCCAAATATAAATATATGACTTGCTGTTAATGAAACAGGAATTTTACCATTTACTAATTTTCCCCAAGATATAATAGGCATTATTTGATTAGGAGAAACAATCATATTAGTCATAGAATCAAAATCAATCCATGGAATACATGATAAATTAGCAATAGGTTCTTCATCCCTTAATAAAAAATCTAAATCATATTGATATTTATCAATATTAACTTTTTTCTTTTGAATATTATCATTCCAAGATTTAATTGAATCGTAATTAGATAAAGGTTCAATTTCTAGCTCTTTTATTGAATTATCCTTCTGTAAAATAGGAGTTATTCCATTAATTTTTTCAAACTCATAAATCTCATTATCAATTATTCTTCTTTTAAATTCAGGTATATCATTTAATCCTTCTAAAATACATGCTAAACTTAAATTAAAAAAAGATAAATTGTTTTTCTTAGAATAATCATATGTTTTTTCTACACCTACTCTTACTGTCATTGAATATCTTGAAGTTAAAACATCTTTATAAGGCAAGTCATCAATGTTAATATCTAATTTTTTCTTATTGTATTCCATAAAAATCTCTCTTAATTAATTAATCAACTACATAAACCAATATTTTATAAAAATACAGATTATTCAATTATAAATTTTATTAATTTAATTAATATCCAATAAATTACTCAATTATTATTAGTTTAATTAATATTATATAATTATTTATTAAATAAAAAAACAGCAATAACATAAATTTAAATGATACATATTATTTATATCTTAGCTATTACATAATTAAAAAACAATATTATAAATTAGATTTTAAAAATTATATAAAATTTTAATCTTTAAAATAAACTTTCTTAGATTGAATTTTAAATTACTAAACTTTTAGAAATTTTTTTATAAAAAATACTTATCAATATAATTAAAATTTTAAAAAATAATCAAATTACTTTAATTTTAATAATTTAGAAAAAATACTTTATTGAAATTTAAGAATAAATAGATTTTAAAAGTTTAAAATTTCAAAATAATTCAAATTTTTTACAATTGGAATAAAATATAGTTATAAACTTTACAATAATAAAATGTAGTTATAAACTAAATATTCAAGAGAAATCTTATCTAATTAATAATATATTTATAAAATAACTCTATAAGGTGTTTAAAATTATCTTCTCAATTTTTTATTATATTTTCCTAGGAATACTTGGAATAATAGTTGGATTAGCATCAGGACTACTTGGAATTGGTGGAGGATTTTTAATGGTTCCTCTACAATACTTTGCATTAAGTTATGCTGGAGTAAATCCAGACATAGGATTTAAAGTAGCACTTGGAACAAGTCTTGCATGTATTATACCAACTGCATTATCTGGAGCATATATTCATAATAAGAAATCAAATATTAATATTCTTAAACCAGGAATAGTATTTGGTATATTTGGAGCAATAGGTGGATTTATTGGTGGAAAAGTAGCAGTACTTTTACCTTCAAGAGTACTTGAATTAGCAATTGGTATTATACTTATTTTAATTGCAATAAATGTATTTATTGAAAGAGATAATAGTAAAAAAGAACCTAAACTAAAACTAAATTTTACATATGGTGCAATATTCGGAATATTTATTGGTTTCTGTGCAGGATTGTTTGGTATTGGAGGAGGAGTTATTTTAATGCCAATACTTATGAGTTTATTTGGATTCTCATTAATTGAAGCAATTGCAACTTCTACAATATTTATACCATTTACATCAATTGGTGGAACAATATCATATATAATTAGTGGATTAAATATGAAAGTTTTACCATACTCTATTGGTTATGTAAATTTAATAAACTTCTTTATTATAATATTGTTTTCAATCCCAATGGCAAGGTTTGGAGCAAAAATTGCATATAAAATTGATGAAAAAAAATTAAAAATTATATATGCTGCTGTTCTAATAATAATTAGTTTTAAATTACTTGGAATAATTCCAATTTAAATTAATTTTTTAAGTCTACTAAATCTTATTTTTTATAATAATTTAAACATTATTTAATACTTGAAAATTAAATTTAAAAATTTTTTAAAAAAATTAAAAAGATTTCAACAAGCTCTAAAAATAAATAAAAATTAAATCATTAAATAAGAAATCTATTGAAAGATTAATTTTTATAAGAATTTAAGACTAGAAAAATCATTAATAAAAATAATGATTATTATTTAATAAAATATTATCTATAATAAGATTATATAATATTTTAAAATTTTAATCTTACCATCTTAAATAAAAACCATTGTACTTAGTACCATTTAATATATATTCAATTATCTGTTTTACTTGTAAATCGATGATTTCTAAATATGTTAAATTTTTATCCATATATTTTATTCTTGAATTTAATTTATCTAAGATTTTAGAAACAATTAATTTTCTTTTATCTAATTTAATAGTATTATTTCTATTATCAAGATCAGATGATCCAATTTGTTTTGTATTTAATAAAGAAAAAACTACTTTATCAACGATTTGTTGTCTAAATTCTTCAATAACATCAAATATTAAACTATTTCTTTTATCCCTATCAAAATGTAAAAAACCACAAAAAGAATCTAAACCATTTAAAACTAAAATTTTAGCAACTTCACTAGCAAGTATTGCATAAGCATAATTTAACATAGCATTTGTAATATCTGTAGGATGTCTATTAATTCTTTTTTTAAAGCCTAAATTAGAAGGCAATAATTTGCTTATACTAGACCAATATTCTGTTGAAGCTTTACCTTCAATACCCATGATTTTTAACTTAGAATTTTCAACATTAATATTTGGACCAAAACGCATATTTTTTAATTGATTTAAATATTCATCAATTTTAATAATACTGTCTTTAACATGATCTAAATTTTTATTTTTATTTAAAGTCCTGATACATGCTTTTTGATTTAATAATTTAGCAGATATAATTTCACGTGCTAAATACAAACCATTATAATCATCACTTAATTTATATTGTCTTTTCTTAATAAAAATATTAGTTTCATTAGGATATTCTAACAAATAATCAATATTGCCAAAATAATCAATAGAAATTACTGGAATATTATTTTTTGAAATTAATCTTAATGCATCAAATGTAATTAAACCTTTACCTACAATAGTAATATCATCAATCTTATTAATATTAACTTTATCAATTTCTATTTCTTTCTCCATAATCAACAATTGATTATCTCTTTTATGTATTGATTTATTATATCCTTCAATTATTATTTTCATATAAAATCTCCTTTTAATATATTTTATATAATTCTTCTTCAAAATTTATAAACCTACCAAATGAATCTAATTTACTATAACAATTCATACATATAGGAAAAACAAGTATACAATCTTCTAATTTTATATATTCCATAATTTTTGTTTTCATCTCAAAAAGATCATCTTTATTTAAATCCCCAAAATATAATGAACTATGAATCTTCTTAAAACCATAATGTTTAATTATTTTCAATAAATTTATTTTATTAGTTTTAAATCTAATATCAAAAGAAACACAATATTTCATAATATCCTCCTTAAATTAAATTTTTAAAAACATATATTAATAGAGTATATACAAAAAGTAAATAAATAAATTTATCTAAATCAATTAAACCAATAAATATTTGAAATAAAAGTATACAGAAATAGAACATAGAATATTTAATAAAATTAAGAGATATTAAGATAATAATATTTTTATATAAATGTGTAAAACTATCTAAATTATTATAAAAATATAGATATTATAAAAATATAAATATAAAATAAAGTAGAATATAAATTAAAATTAATACAGATTTCTATAAAAGTTTTTATACAAATATTTAAAAAAAAGTTAAAATAATAAAAAATAGAAGATAAATTTATTAAAAAACTAAAAATATTTTAATTTAAAATTTATAATTAAAATTGTGGAAACATAATATTTATAACATCGTTATAAATAGTTTCCACATAATTCCAAAAAAATAAGTAATAATATGAACTAAAATACATTAAACAAAGAAAATAAGTTACTATTCGTAAATCATAAATTTAACGAAAAATTAAAAAACATAAACAAAAAAGAAGGATTTCATATATATTCTTCTCTTCAATAATATAAGGTGGACAAATAGAACCACCCAAAAAAAATAATAATAAAAGAAATAGCTATCCAAAAAGGAATATTCACAATCTTGATTTAATTTCTTCCATCTCCTCTTCAAGTACCTCATTAAAAATAACTCTCTGATACTCAGGATGTAATTCTAAAGCCCAATATTGGATATACTCTAATTCTTCAAAATGTGCTTGAGCATAATTTTCATCAAAACTTATTAATGAATGCATATGATGTCTGTATTCTTTCATTTCATCACGTACACTATGCCCATAATCATTTTCTTTTAACCAGTTAGCTCTTTCTTTATTATCAATATAACGAATAAAACAAGGAGGAATGAAATCATAACATCCAATTAACTCTTTTTCAATAGCTTTGATATACAAAACATTCAAAAAATTATAACTAGTATCCCTAAAGATTCTTTCAAGGAAAGGATATTCCTCTAAATGTTTTACACACCATTCAGCACATATAACTTCTTCCTCACCAATCTTTGAATGTTTATCATGCTCTCTTGAAATAGCTAAATCAATATTCAAGACTTTTTGGTATATGTGTTTCTCTTTAAGTTTTGCATAATAATTTTGAAGATCAACAACTTCCCATAACAAAACAGGTAATGCACCAGGAAAATCTTCTAATTCTCTTTTTTCTTCCTTTGAAAGCAAGAAGGGATAAATATTAAAACGTCCTTTATTGTCTTCAAATCTCAAACACATTGCTTCTGAATCAAATTTAAACATAACTTTTTAACCTCCAAAATTCTTTATAATAACATTATTTTAACAGTTTGTGTATTATGATCTACAGAAATAACCTTAAATTGTTGTTCACGAGGTAATAAAAATTCATGTTCTTGTATAACCCCACTGAATCCACTACCATTTCCTACTGCAAGACCTTTTTGTCCTTCTTTTGCATATATTTCAATCAAATATCTATTAGAATCTTTAAATCCTTCTGCTCCAGATTTTCTGAATGAAGTAGACATGAAAACATTACATTCTCCAACGTCTCCAGGATTCAAATTAATATTCCATTCTTTTGCAGCATATAATACAGTATCTTGACTAAGTCCAGGTGAATTTTTAATTGCAGTATCAATTGATTTTATTGAATCTTTAATTAAATTAAAGAATTCTTTTTCATTTTTTGCACCTTGTTTCTTTGCATTTTCAACATACCAGTTATATTTTTCAATATAATTTTGAGGATAAGGTAATGAATTATTTCCAATTTTGCTATTTTTATAAAGGTAACCATTGATATTTTTGTGATAACTTGATAAATATGCATTTACACTTGTAATTTCTTTTTTATCATACTGTTTTTTTGATTGAATTTGTATTTGTGATTTTTCTAATTCTCCTTGTGAAGTCTCTTTCATGAATGTATCAAAATTATAATTAGAAGCCTCTTTAATTTTAGTGTTTTTAGCTATTTTTTCAAATTCAGATAATTGTTTTTGAATCTTAGTAATATCAGAATATATTTTATCTTTAGTTTTGATATCTGATGTCTCATTCCAAGTTTTCTTATAATTTTTAATTTTACTCATTAATTGAGAAGTTTCACGTCTTTGTGCTTTATTCAAGTTTTTACCCATGACGCGTAATGTATCTTTGCTAGGTAATTCAAATAGCTTTTCATTATATTCTTTAATAGATTCGTAAATCATAAATTTAACGAAAAATTAAAAAACTCAAAATTATGGAATGAGTACAGATTTGATAAAGAAGGAAATGAAGAAAAATATTTCTTTACTATAGGATCTTTAAAAAGGAATAATACATTTGGAAGAGCAAAGGAAATAACAACAAAAACGGATTTATCTATTTTTGTTAGCAAATTAGCACAAGAAGGGTATATAGGGAAATGGGATTATAAATATAGGAACAATAATATTTATTATTTAAATTCCAGAACCAAAGACATATTAAATAAGTAAAATATTACTAATTTTTTCTTTTTTTTAATAAGAGTATATGAACAACATAAAAATTAACTATTTTTAAAATGTTTTAAAATCATTTAAATTTAAAATAAATACATATAAACCGTTTATTTTAAAATCTATTTTTTTAAGCAAAATTTGTACTTTTAAATTTGTACAAAAACAGCAAGTTCTAAAAGCTTTATTTTGAAATTAAAGTATTATAATCAATTTTTGTATAAAGTTGTACAAAGTTGTACAAAAAAATGTAACAACTCTTGCAGAGTTTTAAACCTTTATTTTGAAATTAAAGTATTATAATCAATTTTTGTATAAAGTTGTTACAATTGTACAGGAACATACCTAAAGCCCCCCCAAGCATAACATATAAAAATATGGGGGTTTATGTGTATAAAGTGTAACAATAATATAATAATATATTTAATATTACTTAATTTTTAATTTTAAGCCTTTAGAACTTGCTGTTTTTGTTACATTTTTTTGTACAACTTTGTACAAGTTGTAACAACTTTATTAAATTTTACTTTAAATCATAAATTTTAAAGTTATATAATGCTGTTTTTGTACATATTGTTTTATATTAATTTAATTTTAATATACTATATTGTTAATAGTTTATTTAATATTTTAAATTCGTAAATCATAAATTTAACGAAAAATTAAAAAACTTAAAATAGGATGGGGGGTGTATCATTATGGTATTCAAGTTTCTTATGGAAAATAATGAATTTATTAAGAATTTACCTGAGGATTTATTTAATGAGTTATTAAATTATAATAGTGCAATACCTGATGAACTTTATGGTAGTTTAAGTAAATTTAATCCTGAATGGGGAAAATTAAGATCAGATAGAGAAAATGGTAGTTGGACTTTGCTTTCAAGAGTTTATATGCGTCGTGCAAAATATGATAAACTATTTGAGGAAATAGGATTAGATGCAATAACACAAGATGAGGTTGATTTTATTATACAATATCCTCAATATAAATGTCTTATAAAATATGTTTTTTATAAATTAAGTAATAAACCTGAAGATTTTGGAAAAGGTATAAAAGTGCCTTTGGATGATTTTTTGGATTTGATTGAGGATCAAGATGTTACTAAGGATGATAAGGTGAGGGAGAAGTATAATATTCCTAAGGATTAAAAAAAGATTTAGTACAATCTCAAGAAAAATTATCCTATGAATTTTTTATTAGATACTAATTTTATTGCATAATAATACTAATTAATGTTCCGAGGAATATTAAGAAATATTCTATACATGGTAAGATTTTATCTATCATAAGATTACCTCCTATTAAATTGGTAATGTATTGTAATTCATGATTTATTTACAAAATATCTTAGGTTCAAGTGGTATTATCTAAATGTTTTTCTCTGTTAAAATGTTTGGATGATACCTTTTTTTATGTAATTTTTTTCTATTTTTTATTGTTTTATTTTTTCTATTTTTTATTTTTTTTCTATTTTTCCACCTTTATATTCGTAAATCATAAATTTAACGAAAAATTAAAAAAATAAAAATAGCAAATTAAAATCTTAAGTAGAAAATGTAATTCAAACGATACTGGAACTATCTAATACAAATTCTACTTAAGAGGTTACATAAAAATAGTACGATTACAAAACAAAGTACAAAAAATAGTAACCATTTTATTATTTATAATGTGAAGTATATATATTTTATTTATTTTATTAATAAATAATAATTTAATTTAAATTCGTAAATCATAAATTTAACGAAAAATTAAAAAACTTAAAGATATATTATTAATTTGATTTAGATCTAAAATTAGAATACAGTTAAATAAATGAGGTTTAATGTATGGAAGAAAATTGTTTTAATTTTTTAGATGACGGGTTTGGTGAAATTTCAGAGGAATGTTTTTATTGTGAAAAACATTTAGTAAATAAAGATTATAAAGATTCTATTTTTAGAGCAGGTACCGCTGCCGAGAAAATTGTAACTCTTATATGTGAAATTGAAAATCTGGACTATTTATCCCGTCAAAATCAAAAAAGAAAAATTAAGGGATTAGTTGATATAAAGGTAATTCCCGTTAAATTAGAAGGAAATTTTGAATTTGTTCGTAGGGCACGTAATAATGCAGCTCATAGAAATATTAATGATTTAGGTGTAAGAGCTAGTGAAGTTCACAAAAAATTATATGAAATAGCTGTTTGGTTTTATAAGAAATATGGTGATGAAAATTTTGAAGCACCCGACTATAATGGACTTATCTTTAGAAATAAAAGTATAAATACATCCAATGGGGAGTTGGGTAATGAAACAAATTCTGGTGTTTTACCTACTGGGCAAGAAATTCCGGAAACAATCGAAAATACTGAGAATAAGGATGTTGGAACTTCTTCAGAAACGGATAATAACAAAGATGTAGCACAACAAACAACTGAAACTTCTAGGGATGTTGAGCAAGAAGATCAAAAGTTATCTGAGATAAAAAATAGGATTAATGATTCAATAAATGAAGTTTATTCTGAAGTGTATGATGGGGATATTATTGATATGGAAGTTGGTTCTAATTTAAAAAATTATACATTTCAGAAATATGATGGAAGTTATTTATTAAATGAGTTAACAAAGCTCAAGGATTCCTCTAGGGAAGCAGTTGAAAGTGATGATAATTTAAATGATTTTAAAAAATACCTTCATGTAAATAGGTCTATACAAGATGAATTTATTAAAGAACTTAAAAGAGTTCAGGATAAACCCTCAAGTCATTTAGTCATGTTATGTGGTAGTGTAGGTGATGGTAAATCCCATATGTTAGCATATTTAAAAACATATGAACCTGAATTATTTAATAAATTTACCATACACAATGATGCAACTGAAAGCCAAGATCCTGAAGAGACAGCAATAGATACTCTTGCTAATGTTCTTAAATCATTTAATGATGAGAATATTGAAAATTCTTTCGAAAAATTTATTTTAGCAATTAATTTAGGTGTTTTAAATAATTTTTTAGAATCTGATTATTGTAAAAATGAATATACTAAACTTAAGGAAATTATTGATGATGCTAATTTATTTGATTCCAAGACTGTTACAGAAAATAGATTTTATGATCATGTTAGTTTTATAACCTTCAGTGATTATAATTTATTTGAATTAAATAATAACGAAGATTCAAATTATGTTTCTTCTAATTATTTAAGTGCTCTATTTAATAATGTTATAAATAAAAGCGATAATAATCCATTTTATTTAGCATACAATTTAGATAAAAGGAATGGACTTGAGAGTTCTATTATTGATAATTATGAGTTTTTCTCTAATGAGAATAATCAAGAAATAATAATTGAGTATCTGATTAAGGTTTTTAATAAATATAAAAAGATTATTTCTACAAGGGATTTATTAAACTTTGTCTATGAAATTATTGTACCTCCAGAAACAGATAAAGAGGATTTAAATTTAAATAATTTACTTCCAAATTTATTGTTCAATGATACAAATCGTTCAAGTTTATTAGAATTGTTTAATGACTTAGATCCTACTATCGAACGTAGTGAAGAATTGGATAAATTTATCATTGACTTGTATATTAATGATGATATTAACAAGGTTTTAGATAAATACTATTTCAAAGAAGAAATGTCATTTTTAGAGCCTTATTTTGCTGATATTAATAACACTATTAAAACTGAAACTAACAAAAAATCTTATAAAACTGGGTTAATAAGTCCTTTAATTAGATTAGCAATATTTTATGGCAAACCATCAATTAAAAAAGCCTTTAAAGATGAAACTTACTTGAAGTATCTTAAATATCTTTATAATTATAACATTGGGAATATTCATGGATATAAACGATTATTTAACGAGGTTAAAGATTCCATTTTTAAATGGAAGGAATCCGAAAAGAAAAACTATGTATGTGTTGATGAGTTAGATAGTTTTAAAATTTTAAAGAAGATATATTTAAAACCTAGTTCAGTAAAACAAAATAATTCTAAAATTAACAATGAAAATAATTTAGATAATGTTTTAGGAAATAGGTTTAAAAATGAAATCGAACTTTATTTTAAAGTTAGTGATGATTTTAATGAAAATAAAATTCCAATTACTGTTGATTTCCAATTATATAAGTACATTACAAAAATTAATCATGGATTTAAGTTAAATGTTAATGAAAAAGAAAAATTAACTGTTTATAACCAGTTTGTTGAGTCAATAATTGAAGGACAAAATAGTAAAACTTTAATAATCAAATATTTGGAATCTAATGAGGAATTTTTATTTGAGTATAATGATGATTTTGACACCTTTGAATTTAGAAGTGAGGTATAATATGAACTTTGAAAAGAATTATAATAATCTTTTAAAACAGATGAATGTTAATCCAGAAAAAAAATCATTAAAAAATAATATTAATAAAAATACTCCTTTATTTCCATTTAAATCTAGGACTGAAGATACTGCTACATTTGAAAATGGATTTTACTCTGTTTTAGGGGAATTTTCTCGTATACTCCTTAATAAAAAACTAGATGATTCACTAAATATAAAGGATATCATTGCTGAATCAAAAAATAATGAAAATTTTGATATTGAGACTGAAAGTGAGGATTATCTGGAGAAATTGGTTAAGGAATATTTATTTAATGAAAAGGATGAGTTAAAAATTATAAATCCTTATTTATTTTTATATTTGCCTTTATCTAATAATAAAAAATCAAAAGGTGAAAAATCAATTGCATTATTTTTAAGGGATGTATTCTTTAGGGATAATAAAAACTTAATCAATTTTTTTAATAATAAAGAAACTAATAATTTACTTATAAAATTGGTTTTAAAGAATATTCCTGAGTTAACAGATAATAAAACTGATTTTAAATATGATTGTATGATTGATAGTATTTCTGAACTTTTTAATGATGATATTGATTACCTTTGTAAATATGAACAATATTTTATAAAAAATATTGATAAGGTTTTTGCATACTACTACTTTTTTTATATAAGTCAACTGGTGTTAAAAATTAATAGAGGCTTCAATGACAATAAAGAAATTGATGAACTTTATTATTTACTGGATTGGGAAAGTGCAAGTAAAAATCGTAAAGCGGTTAAGAAAGGATATCGTTTTTTAACTGATAAAACTGCTTCCTTATTTACTAAAGTAAGTTTAATTGATCAAATGAATACATTATTAGGTACTCATGACTTGCTTGAAAAGGACATGTTAATTTATTATGAAAAATTGAATTATACGGAACAAAGGGAATTCTTAAAATATTTAAAAAAATGGATTTGTGTATATAAATATTACAAGGATTTTGATCTTACAAAAAGTTCAGAGGAAGAATATCTTTATGATTTATCTGATAATTTTAAGGATTTAATGAATGAATTATTCGTTACACTTAATGATAAGGAACATGGAAACAACCGGGAACTTAAATCTAGATATGCAATTAATTTGAAAAATATTGCTAAAAAATATTTCATTAAAAGAAGAGGCTCCTATGGATACACATTAAATATGAATAGGGAAATTCTTATTGTACTGACTGCATTATGTGTTAAAGATAAAAAGATTAGATTAACCCAATTATTTGATGAATACGAGAAAAGGGGAATTTATTTTGATATACAATCTAAAGAAGAAATAATAAAACTACTTACCCAATTAAACTTAATAGATAAAAAAAGTGATAGTGGAGATGCTCAATATGTCAAACCAATTTTATAATTATCTTTCTAGTAAAATATTAAATTACTTTAACAAAGAAAACATAAAAAAAGGAGATAGGTTTTTCATTGAATTAGATGAAGCTGAACAAGTGGATAATTTATATTATAGTTTTAAACAGAAAGGAATTGATGAGGGAATTTACAATTCATTTAATTATATTCATAAAAATGCAAAGAATGAATTTAAGTCATTTTCATTATTAATTGATGGTGTAAATTTAGTTCTTGCCAAAAGCACTAATGTAAAGCCAGATTATTTAGTTACTTTAAGAAATCAAGTAACAAATCAGGAAAGAGAATGGGAAAATACTGCTTTATTAATTATATGTTCAGAGCCTTTGGATAGTATTTATAATGGTATGAGAAACTTAAAGAAAGAAGGGATGCCTTTAAGTATTAATTTTATTTCAAGAAATTTAGAAACTGAAATTAATAAATCAAAAAAACTTACAAAAGCAGAAAAAGAGGTAGCTAAATTTGTATTAAATAATGTTAATGAAGAAACATCTGCAAAACCTACTTTATGGGATTTTGAAAATATATTGGGTATTATAGAAAAAGGACATATTGATGATGAGGATTTTAAAGAATTAGAATTATTTAAAGATGAAAATCTTAAAGACCATACAATACCTACAATGAAGCAGAGATTAAAAGAAAATCATGCTGAATTTGAATTTATAAAGAATGCTCATTTATATGAGGATTTAGATAAGGAACTTGAAAAAAGATATACTGATTCTGGTGTAAATAAATTAAAAAAAGATGATTGGGAAAATGAATCTTATAAAAATGTTAAAAATTTCAGAGAGAAATTTAAAGCAGGAAATAAACCCCTTAACTATGAAGAAAGCAATAAAAAATTGACCGATAATTCTTTAAAATATTGGGAAAAACCAGAATATAATAATGCTGCAGGTAGAAGAAAAAGACATATAATTGTATTCAATACAAGAAAAGAGAAGGAAGTTTCTTTAACATTCCAATTTGATCAGATGCTTAAAAAAGGTTTTATTGGAAAAAAATCATTAAAATATTGTAAAACATCTGGAAAGAAATTAAATGTTAAATTTGATGTTTCTTTAGATGAGCCAACATATAAAAAAATTACATATAAACATAATAATGAAAATAGGTCTAATTTCATTTTTAATATTGTTGTTTTAAATGCTTATCCTGAAGTTTTTGATTCAATTAAATCAAAATACACTGTTAAAGCAGATAAAAATTATATTAATGTTGAAAATAGTGATGATGATTATGAAATAATCTTCGGTTCTTCAAATAATAGAACTGAAAAATCTATTGAGGATAAAATGAAATAATTTATCTTTATGATAATGAGAGTATAATCATTTCAGAGGAGTCTCCTGCATGGAATGAAGGTGATTTAAACTTTGATTTACATTATAATGATAATGATATTACTTTTAAAATAACTGAAAAGAAAGAAAAAACTCATCACGTTGATTCATCTCGTATTTGGGAAATTAAAAGAGAATATAAATGTGATTTTGTATATAATGGAACTAAAGCAATATTGGGGGTTAATAGTTTCTATTTAAAAGATGAGTTTAAAAAATATTTAGATTTAGAAAGGGAAATAATCGATAACAATGTATTTTATGGAACTTTAAATGTAGACAATAAATTATCTAAGGTTGATGTTCAATATAGTGAAAGATTAACAAATGCATATCAAGATATTTTAAATTATTTTAAAACTTATGATGATTCACCTGAAGATAATCTTCCAAGTTTGATTTATTTGAATAATGATTTGGAAAAACTTTATGAAAATTTTATCAATGTTTTTAATGAAGAAATTGAATCTATTGAAAGTAATTCCTTTTTAAATGATGATGACACTAAAAAAGACTTACTTAAGTTAGGTCGTATTGATACTAAAGATAAAATAATGTATTCTAGTTTCTCTCCAATAAATATCGCATATCAGCTTGAAATTAAAAAACAGAGTGGTGATGAGAAGTTAGAAAACAATATGGTTAAACGTTTAGTTCCAAATAATTTAATTCCATATGTATGTTCTGATGATGGAAAAACTTTGTATAAGCCAATTTATCAGGAATCAGCTCATGAATGGGTAATTTATAAAAAGAGTAAAGAAGTATCTATTGGTACTACTAATATTTTTATTAAAAATGTTGTATCTGAGAAACTAGATCAATTTATTAAACACTTTAATTATTTATTCGAATTCAATCCAAAGGCTGCTTTAAAAATTAATGTGATTAATATTAATGATGATAAAGAAGTAGTTAAAGGTGTATTTAGTTTTGTAAGATCCAGATTACCTGATAAATTAAAAACTAAAGATGTAATTCCTGTAGAAGTTCATATTTATAGTGATTCCCATAAGAGTAGTTTTGACACCTTTTCCAGATGTAGAACCAAAGAGGAATTCGATGAGGAATTTGGCTTAAAATTGTCCTCAAAAACATTAGATGAAATTGACATTTTACATTTAGTTCAGAATAATATAAAATACTTTAAACATCCTCTTGATGTTGAAAATTATGAATATGCTCATATTTCATTTTATAAAGGAAAATCTGCCAGTATAATAGCTAATGATAATATGGATGATATTGAAACTGGATTGTCATTAAACGGATTACTGTCTTCAGTTACCTCAACTACAAAACATAAGGATTATAGAAATGGTTTCGGTACTAAAAATATTTTAGATAAAGAAAATCAATTAGTTAAAACTTCTATTAACATGAATGAATTAGTTGAAAATAGCAGAAACTATGGTAAAAATACTTATTCTAAGAATAAAACTATTATTACAACTGTTGAATTAGAAGAAGATAATATTGAACAATTATACGATAAATCTCATTGGGTAACTTTTATAGAACCTGCATTTGGAATTGAATACTTTAATAAAACAGATAATGATCTAATAATTATTCATTACAGTGACCAATATAGTTCTTCAAGTAGATATGATACAATTACAGTTACAAATAAATCAGTTCAATATGAAGACATTATTAATGATTTCTTAAGAAATAAGGAAGATATTGAAATTAGTAAAGATGAGATTATCTCAATCATTAAAATGTTTAACTGTATAAATGGTGAATGGTTACTTAGATTAATCTCAAGTAAAAGTGGAAACTATGATATGGAGAAATTAAGTCTTGTATCTGCTATTAAATATTCTTTAGCTATTTATGACCATAAAGATATTATTTGGATTCCAATTTCAATGGAGGAAATCTTGAGAATCGCGGGAAATGTAAAATTAAGCAAAAATGAGGGAATTTTCTCATCAGATATTGAAAAGGGAAGTTATAGTGATGATTTACTTTTAATTGGTTTAAAGACAAATGATGACGGAACTATTGAAATTTTATATTATCCTATAGAAGTTAAAGCTGGAAGAAATGACTTTCAAACCATTAATAAAGGTAAAAATCAATTAAATGAGACTTATAACCTTCTTAAAAATCAACTAAAACAATTTGATAATGAAGGTAGTGAATTTAAAAACAAATTCTTTAGGAACTTCTTTATACAAATATTTATTTCAAACGCTGAAAAATTAAATATTAATCATATTTGGGATGAAAAGGATTTCAGTAGAATAGAAGAATTTAAATCTAAATTGTTAAATGATGATTACATTATCTCTTATATTTTAGAAGATAAAATTGGAAAGGGTACATTAGTTTCATTTAAAAGAGACTGCTTTAATGCTTCAATAGCTAAAGAAGATGGGCTTCAAATAATTGAATTGCCTATGGAAAACGCATATCTTGGTTTGGTTGATACGATTGAAGATATGAGAAAAAAAATACAATCTAATTCAACTGATATCGAGGCATCTGATTTGCTATTTAATGATAATGATTTAGGTAAATTTGATATTCCGAAAAAACCAGATGGTCCGATTGGTGATGATGGTAATGGGGGTGGTGAAAAACATCCTAAAACTCATAAAGGTCCTAAAGGTCCAATAAATCCCCCAGGTCCCCCTGAACCTCCAATGCAAAAAGACTCTCTTGAAAATATAAGGGTATTGATTGGAACACAGGATGGTTATGACCACAAAGTATATTGGGAATATGGAAATTCCAAATTACCTAATAGGCACATGTTAATTCAAGGTAAATCTGGTCAAGGAAAAACTTATTTCATTCAAAGGGTCCTTAAAGAATTATCCAAGCAGAACATACCTTCAATAATCATTGATTATACTGATGGATTTAAAAAATCTAAATTGGAGGAGGAATTCAAAAAATCAGTAGGTAATAATTTGGATGTTCGTACAGTGGTTAGGGATAAATTCTCATTAAATCCATTTAAAAGCTATAAAATTGAGATCGATGAAGGAGAATTTATGTTGGAAGATGAAATCAAGGTGGCAAGTAGATTTAAAAACCTTGTTGGTTCTGTATATAACTTTGGAGATCAACAATTAAACACAATTTATAATGCTGTAATTAGGGGTATTAAAAAGCATGGATATAAAATGGACTTTGAAGACCTTAAAGATGAATTGATGAATGAAGACTCATCTGTGGCAGGCTCCGTTTTAAATAAGTTAACTGAATTATTAGACATAAATCCATTTATCTCCGATGATTTTGATTGGTCTAGCATTTTAGATAAAAAAGATGGAAAAATTTTAATTATTCAATTAACAGGTCTATCTTCTGATATTCAAAATGTTATAACCGAGTTAATACTTTGGGATTTATGGCATTATAAAACAATTAATGGTGATGAAAAAAATCCATTTGCAATTGTTTTGGATGAAGCTCAAAATTTAGACTTTGGAAAGGATTCACCTTCTTCCAAAATACTTAAGGAAGGTAGGAAATTTGGATGGTCCGGAATATTTGCAACACAATCAGTTCAAAGTTTTAAATCTGAGGAGTTAGATGCATTAGAAAATGTTGATGAGAAAATATACTTTCATCCAACGGATAACTCTATTACAAAAATTGCAGGTATTTTAACTAAAGATAATAATAGGAAGAAGGATTGGGAAAAGAAATTAACTAAACTTACTAAAGGTCAATGTGTTGTTCAAGGTGAATTCTTAAATTCAAATGATGAATTGAAATCTTCAGAACCTGTGATTGTAAATGTTGATGAAATTATTGGTGATGAACCCAGGCGTTTAGAAACTAGAACAGATATTTCAGATTATGATGGTGATGTTTTAATAAACATTGAAAAGAATAATAAAGTTTCAAATCAAAACTTTGATGATCAGAAAGGAAAGGTTGTGCCTTTATCTTCATCTGGTAATGAGGTTCAAAGTTTAAAGAGATTTGATGATTCAATTTTAAATGATTCTGAACAAACATTTGATGAGGCCGATTTTGAAGATTATATTGAATTCAATGTAAAAACGGGTTTATCCTATAAAAATCATGGATGGGCTATTAAAAGGGGAGATATAGAGAAAATAATTCCAAAAAGTGATCTTGAAGAAAAATTTGTTTATATTGACGGTAAGATGTTCAAAGTTAAAATCTCATCTTTAGTACGTATATTTTATCATAAAGACGAAGAAATTGAAAATTATTTGAAAGAGAAACATCTGAGAAATGAGGATAAAACTAAAATTAGGCTGTTCTTAAATGATAAAATTGAAAAGAAAGTAGAACCTAAAAATCGTATTAGTTTTAAAACTACATTTACAGAACAAGTAAAAAATAATGGAACTTTTGTAGTTCCAAGGGAAATTTCTCAGTATTTTGTTCCTAAAAGTAATTATGAAGATATATGCTATTTTACAATTGATGGAAGAAAAGTAGTTGGACATTTAAATTTAATATTTAGAATGAGAATTGATAATAATTCTAGAAAATATTTGAATAATTATAAATTTGTTGGTGATGATTTAGAGGTAACTATACCTCTTTAATTCATTTCTATTTTTTTATTATTTGTTAAAAAAATAATATGATAATTTTATAATATTGGTTTAACATATTGTGCATCACCGCTATCACTTTTTTTATCAATTAGATTTAAATTCGTAAATCATAAATTTAACGAAAAATTAAAAAACACAATACATCAAACACATTTTTCAGTTTATCTGTATCTATTTTTATTTTACATTTTCCTTTAGTTAATGATTTATCTACTTTCTCACCAATATATTCCTTCATATCTTGAGCAATAGGTGTAGTATTGTATGTTACTTGGTCTATAAAATTACTAAAATAATACTCATTGTATATCTTATTATCTTGATTCTCTTTCTCTTTAATTACAAATAAATTATCTGCACGAGTATTATAATTATTAATATACCTTAAAATATTCTCATTGGTTATACTAAAATCCAAATTAAGATACATGAACCCTTCTCCAATAAAAGTATAATAGTTTTCATCAACATAAATTTGTGTAAGAATTGTTTTATTAAAATTAAAACCAGTTAATCTTAATTTATCACCTAAATCATCAACTCTTACAGTGTATAATTCGTAAATCATAAATTTAACGAAAAATTAAAAAACATATGAAATAAAAATGAATGGAAGAATGATTAAAAAATATTTTTATTTTAAAAGAAGAATAAAAAGTATAATGTAAAAATTAGATTTAATAAAAATATTAATAATAAAATAATAATATATAAAATTTAAGAGGTTAATATTATGAAGAAAATAAGTAATATTATGTTTGATAATATGGGGGAAAATCATACATTTCCTAATGGTATGGTGGTTATAATTGATTATGCAGAAACTAATGACTTTGGGGATTGGAGTCAAGTTTGTGGTAAAATTAGAAGAACGCAATTATTTGATGAAAATGATAATTTAATCACAGAACTTATTGAAAAAAATCCTTATTTCCATCAACAAGAATATGAGGAAGTAAAAGAAAAGTTTAAAAATTCATAAATCATATATTAACGAAAAATTAAAAAAAAAAATAAAATAAAAATATTTAATTTTCACGTTTTTTAGCTATAATTAATATAAATAAAGCTAAGAGTAAAACAAATATTGGATTACCAGTTTTTGGTAATGTACTAGTTTTAATATTAATTTTTGAGTTTTGACTATTTAATGGACTAATCCTATTATTTATATTGTTAGTAATATTTTTATTATTAGTGTTATTATTTGTATTGTTATTATTTGTATTGTTATTATTTGTAACATTTATATTGAATGAAGTGTTATTATTTACATTTGAATAAATTTTATCTCCATTAAATACTGTATTTATATTGTATTTACTATTTTTAAGATTAGATATAGTTAAATTACCTTTTCCATCAATAATATTTACATTATAGTTTTTATTGTCAATAGTTACAGTAACAGTGCCATTTATACCTGTACCATTATATCTAAGATTAATATATACAGTTACATTATTTTCATTTCTTATTGCATTAACTGTTAATTCTGGTTTTAATAAGTCTATTGTAAAGTTTTTTGTATTATTTGATGGAGCATAGTTATTAGTTCCATTAAATCTTGATTCAACAGTAAAATTACCAGAACTTAAACCATCTATTTTTAATATATTAGTACCCTTTACTAAATCAACAGTATATGTTTTATTATCAACAGTAACATCAACAGTTTTGTTTAATAAATTCTGATTGAAGTCTTTTAAAGTAATATTAAATCTAACTGTATAATTTTTACCATTGAAATATGTATCAATCAAAGTTACATTTAAATTTGTATTTATTTTATTTACAGTAAAACTTGTTTCATTAGTATAGTTATTATAGTTATTATTGCCATTGTAATAAATTTTAACAGGATAATTTCCTGCTGATAAATTATTAAGTTCAAAGATAAGTTTACCATTATTAAGGGTAAAATTATAATCTCTACCATTAATATCTACTTTAACTGTACCATTTAATAATTCTCCATTTACTCCTATAATAGTTATATCAACAGTGTTAATATCACCATATGTAGAATTATTAATATTTGTAATGATTTCAGGATTTGCTTTATAAATTGAAAAATTTAAAGGTATCTCTTTAAATCCATTATAGTTATTATCTCCTGAATATGATATAAGTGCTGTGTATTTATCAACATTATTTATTCCAATGTTAACGTGGGATATACCATTTTCTACAGTACCATTATATACAGTTCCATTAAGTAATACAGATATATTTCCACTTAAATTATCATTGAATATAAGTGTAATATTTTCTGTTCCATAACTAATATTTTGTATTAATCCTGCAGTTGTATTAGCCTTATTATCATAAACAGTATTGTTAGTTATTGGTGTGTAATATGTATCATTTTTAAGTGATGCTGCAATATTGTAATATCTACTATTGTAATTACTTAAATCAATTATAATTCTACCATTTTCATCGGTACGATATATCTGATCTATAATTGTATTGTTTTTAAAATCACTAACAGTTACATGTATATCTATACCTTCCTGGGTACTATTATAATTAGGTAAATATTCTTTCACAACATTACCTGTATTTATTATACCATTTTTACCCCAATATGTAAGGTTAACTACTGATAGATTGTTATTAGCAAAATTATCTTGGAAATAAATACCATTGAAATTAGTATTTAAACCAGTGAATATTAAGGTTAGATTTGAACCTGTGAAATTTTCAAAATTCAAATCATTTGAATAAGCTTGATTATCTAAAATTACAGTATTATTTATATAATTTGTGTAATTTTTATTTTCAGTATAATAATCATAAAATGCAGATCCGACATTTGCCCTATTTTTTGTAAAATTACTATAATTTACTTTAAAGCCAGCATTATAAAGAAATATAGCACCACCAAATTCTGCTGTGTTATTGATGAATATTGAGTTAGTTGTAGTACTACTTGTATCTATATAAAAGATTGAACCACCATATGCACCAGAATTATTAGCAAATGTTGAGTTTATTACACTACCGTTTGCACCAGACCATCTAATTGCTCCTCCATAATAATCAACTTTATTATTAGTGAATTGGGAATTAATTGTTTTTCCATTAGCACCAGACCAACTTATTGCTCCACCATAATAATTTGCTGTGTTATTGGTAAAAGTTGTGTTGATTGTGGTACCATTTTCTCCAAACCAATATATTGCTCCACCATAACTTGTTGCTGTGTTGTTAGCAAATATTGTGTTGATTGTGGTACCATTTGCACCTCCCCAATATATTGCTCCTCCATAACTTCTTGCTGTGTTGTTAGTGAATTTTGTATTAGTTAAAGTTGCATTTGAACCTATTAAATAGATTGCCCCACCAAAATTTGTCGCTGCGTTATTAATGAATTTTGTATTAGTTAAAGTTGCATTTTCACTTATCCATTGGATTGCACCACCACCATCTGCAGTGTTGTTGATAAATGTTGAGTTGATTATAGTACCATTTGTACTTTTTACATATACTGCTCCTCCACCATTTGATTTACTGTTAATGAAGGTACAGTTTATTAAATTAAGTGTATAATTTGTGTACCAATATATAGCTCCACCATATTGTGTGGAATTTCCACCTTTAAAGACAATATTGTTTAATGTTAGATTTCCATTGAAATTATTACAATTGAAAATTCTTGTTAAATGATTCCCATCAAGAATGTGACCATTACCATTTATTGTATATGATGTTGTTTCTGATGGGGAAAAATTGATTCCTCCAGCATTAATTATTTCTGAATCGATTGTACTATTACATGTATAATCATTTGTTAAATTTATTGTATTTGATTTACTTGAATTTAATAAAGATTGTAAATCTGTAAATGAATGGTTTTCTTCGTCAGTTAATATTGAAACATTATTATTTTGAGAGGTTAAATTATCAGAATTCTCATAATTAACATTTAGTGTAGATGTATTACTAGAATTTATATCAAGATCAAAACTACTATTTGTATCTGATAAATTATTAAAATCTTCAGCAACAACAGAAGAAATTGAAAGAAGGAATATTAATAAAGAAACTAGTATTAAACACTTTCTATTAATGTTTTCACCTCCTTTTAAATTTTTATTGAAGAATATATACATTCATTCAATATGTATTAATATTAATTTAGATAATATATATCTTTTGAAAACAAGATTTATTTATAAGATTTTTTCTTTAATTTGAAGTTTTTTTCTTTAATTTTATTTAAAAAGCTTATACAATTTTACGATATTTATGAACATTGTTCTATTTTTTTAAAATAAATAAAATAAAATGAGGAATAATCAATATTTATTTATCTTTTTTCAATATATCTTTATTTGTCTATTTATAATAATAAGTAATTTTAATATACTTTTTAATTTAATTTAGATTATATTTAAAATCTAAAATTATAAAAGAGTCACTTTCCTTGCAAAAGAAATAGAAATTCATAAATCATATATTTAAAGAAAAATTAAAAACATGAGAAAATATTGAAAAATTAGAAATATTATTTTCAATTGTGAGTACAATATTAAGCACAATTGAAATAATAATACAATTAAAAAAATAAAATGGATTAAAAAAACAATCCCTTTTTAATAACACATTTAAAATTATAATTTTTTTAGGGGCCTGAATTTTTCACATTTGTGAGAGCTTTTGTAGGCCTGTTTTTGATGTATCTGAGTTTTGTACAAGTAGTGTTCCTAATAATACATATAAATATAAGGTTTTTTCTACTGATTTTGGTGTAAATTTGTGTATTTTTCTCATTTCTAATGAATTTTTAAGTACTTTGAAATAGTCTTCGATTTTACCTCTTATTGGTTTGTAATGTTTCCAATTCATGAGTTTACTGATTAATTCTTTTTTTAATCGTTTAAATAGTCTTTTATTTTTATTTAATTGCTTTTTATTTTTAAATATGTTTAAGGAGTAGCTTAAAACATCATCAAGGTGTTTTATGTTTA